>NZ_JBQXDJ010000022.1:0-58568 GCF_052601015.1 Chitinimonas violaceus
ACGGGCACTTTCCAGCAGTGGGCGAATGGTTTCAAATTGTTCGCGACTGACGTCGCTGGGGTAAGCGGTTCTCATTGGGCAAGCATCGCCGGTTTGGGGCTAGATGAAAAGACTTTGAACAGGTTCTAAGCGGAAGAAGTAGAGGGTGGATGTAAGCATCGCAAAGAGGCGTCGTTGGTGTAGCCCAGGACAATACGCTTTGAATTCAATCGCCTATAAATTACTACTGTGGGATCAGCTCGTTGTGCGGGGAAATGACAGCGTTGCTCATAGAAGCAGGTGTGAACTGCTGATTCAGATTGAGGAGAAGGCAATGGAACATATCACGATCAAATACAGGCTCCTTCTATTGGGCGCTATTGCGATGTCCGTCATGTTATTGGTTGGCGGCGTTGGATATTTCAGTAGTCGGAATTTGACCGATGCGATAATGCGTTCGGATCAGATGGTCAGTCTGTTACGTAACCAGACCGAAGCAGACATGATGCATGACGCTATCCGGTCGGATGTATTGCATATGTTTTGGCTGATGGCGCAGCAGCCGGCGCCTAAAAAGGAGGCGATTGACAAGGTGCGTACTGATCTGGCCGAGCACCTGGGAAATTTTCGGGATCTCGTCGATAAGAACGACAAGATGGATTTTCTGCCCAGTTCAGAGCGTACTGCGCTGGATGCGCTAAAACCCGATTTGGCCAGCTATGCAGCTCAAGCCCAGGTTGTGCTAGATAAGTTTGAACACCACGCAACGGATGCTGACGCTGCATTCCAGGTATTTTCCAGCAGTTTCTCCAAGCTTGAAGATAGCATGGAGAACTTCAGCAAGCTGATCGAGACAACTTCGCAAGCTCGCCACAAAGAGCAGGCTGAGATGATTGCCCAGGTGCAGCAAATCAGCGTCGCGGTCATTGTATTGGGTGCGATTATCCTTTTCGCCGCCATCTGGTGGATTGTCGGTGGTATCACCGGCCCGCTGGAAATGATCAGGGATTTTCTGCTCCGCATCGAAGGCGACCTTACGCTTCGACTACCTGACCTGGGCCGTAACGAAATCGGCGATACAGCCAGATCGGTGAATCGTCTGATTGAGGAGCAAGCCCGTACTATTGAACTTATCCAACGAGCAGTGCATAGCGTGGACGATGTTTCCGCTGAGTTGAAAGACCGGGCGGCGGACACCTGCGTACAGACCGAGGAAGCCAGCGTGCAGGCGTCACGAATCGGCAAAGCAGCAGAAGAGCTATCGGTAGCGGTGCAGCAGGTGAGTGCCAGCATCCAGCGTACCGTAGACCGCGCAAATGATGCGGCTACCACCGCTAAACAAGCTCATCAAAGCATTGCACGTTCTCAAGCTGCCAGTGAACAGTTAACCCGAGCGAGTGCGCAATCCTCCTCAATGATCGATGCACTTAGCCAAGCTGCAAATCAGATAGGGCAGGTGGCATCTGTCATCAAGGAAATTGCCGAGCAGACCAATTTGCTGGCACTTAACGCAGCGATAGAAGCTGCCCGGGCAGGTGAGAGCGGCCGTGGCTTTGCTGTCGTGGCGGATGAGGTGCGTAAGCTCGCGGAAAGAACCGCTACATCTACGGCGGATATCAGTCAGATGACGCAGCAGATCGAATCAGCCACCCGCTCTGCAGCTGCGGCAATGCGTGAGGTGAGCGAGGGTGTAGGCCAAGGCGTGGTTGATTTGGGAGAGGCCATGGGGGGTCAAGAAGCTATCCTGCGCGACACCGGTACCATGCGTGAATTGGCGACCGATATAGCCGATGCCACCCGCAGCCAAGTCGCGTCGGTAGAAGACACCACATCAAGCATGGTTGAAATTGGCCAACGCATTCAGGCGGCAGCGATTGATATGCGCGCCGTCGATGTTGGTGTCGAACAGTTACGCCAAGTAGTCAGTGAATTACGGCAGCATGTAGGGCATTTTCGTGTAGGGGCACCTTCAGCAAGCCAAACCTGAGTGGTAAGAGGTTGCCCGCTACAGAATAGCAACAAGCTTTAGCCAGTTTTTTCGTAAGGGGAAAGTAGTCGCCAAACACCATCCACCAAGCCTTCGATCGGACTGAACCGGGCCTTGTAGGCCATTTTTCGGCATTGGCCTATCCAATACCCAAGGTAGACATGCGGGAGCTTCAGCTGCTGGGTACGTTCCACCTGCCAAAGGATGTTGTAGGTACCATAGCTGGCATGGGTATCGTTGGGGTCGAAGAAGGTATAGACCGATGAAAGGCCGTCGCTGAGTTGGTCGATCAGGCTGACCATCTTGAGTTCGCCATCCAGCCGGAACTCGGCCAGGAAGCTGTCTACTTGGCTTTTCAGGATGAAGTTTTCGTACTGTTCCCTGCTGTCTTCATCCATGCCGCCGCCGCTATGGCGTTGTTTCTGGTATTGGTGGTAAAGCGCGTAGTGATCGTCCTGATAGACCAGCGGGAGAAGGGTGACAGTGAGGTTGCTGTGCCGTTTCAGGGCCCGGCGTTGGGTCCTGTCAGGTTGGAATTCATCAGCACGTAAGCGTACTGGCACACAGGCGCGGCATTGGTCACACCAGGGACGATAGGTGAACAGGCCACTACGGCGGAAACCGCTGCGTACGAGCTGGCTGTAGATATGTGCGTCGATCAATTCGGCGGGAATAGCCACCTGCGAGCGCGCCATCTGGTCGTCCAGATAGCTGCACTGGTAGGGCGCTGTCGCATAAAACTGCAATCGGATTAGGCGACTATCGCTAGGGTGGCTCACATTATTCTTCCCACTTTCGGGTGGTCGGGTAATGCCATAGGCCGGGTTGGCTGGGCGCTTGATTCAGTCTAGCCAGTTCGCTGCAAAAGACATCACGGCTGATTTCGCGCGCACCAAACCGGCTTAGATGCGCGGTACGCATTTGGCAGTCGATCAATCCAAAACCGGATTCTTCCAGCCAGCGTACCAGATGAACAAAGGCGATCTTGGATGCATCAGACCGATGGGCGAACATCGACTCGCCATAGAACATCTTGCCGATGGCAACACCATAGAGACCGCCAGCGAGTTCTCCATCCATCCAGCATTCGGCCGAATGGGCCCAGCCTTGCTCATGCAACTGGCAATAGGCGTCGATAATCTCGGGGCCAACCCAGGTGCCGTCCTGGTCGGGGCGCTGTACGGTGGAGCAGCACACCATCACTTCCCTGAATACGGTGTCAAATCGTATTTCGTAAGGTCTATGGCGCAGGGTTTTGAGTAGGGAACGCGGAATGTGCAGCTCGCTTGGCAACAGAACCATGCGAGGGTCCGGGCTCCACCACAGGATGGGTTCTCCTGACGAATACCAGGGGAAGATACCCTGGCCGTAAGCGAGTAGGAGTCGTTCCGGGCTGAGATCCCCTCCTGCGGCAAGGAGGCCATTGGGCTCGACCAAGGCAGATTGCAAGGGGGGAAAGGCCAGCGCCCGGCCCAGCCAAGGAATCATTGTGCTTTCAGCTTACCTGCAAGGCGGACCTGACACTCCGCACATATGCCGTACAGATACATGGCATGATCCTGAATCATGAAATTGTGTTTCTTGGCGATGACATCCTGGCGTTTTTCGATTTCAGCATCGAAAAATTCATCGACCTTGCCACACTTTACACATACCAAGTGGTCATGGTGTCCTCCCTGGTTCAGTTCAAACACCGCCTTGCCCGATTCGAAATGGTGCCGTACCAGAAGGCCGGCCTGTTCGAACTGGGTCAAAACACGGTAGACCGTAGCGAGCCCGACGTCATCCTGTTCATCAAGCAGCATACGGTAGACGTCTTCCGCTGTCAGGTGACGTTGGTCACTGGTTTCAAACAAATTGAGGATTTTTAGCCGTGGGCCGGTGGCCTTCAGGCCAGCATCTTTAAGATCGCTTGCTTTACTCATGGTTGTATCCGGGGGTATATGTTCTGAGTTAGGGTTCACAGATATGATACGGCACTTCCCCGTCTTGCCGCAGTCTAGGGTTTCTACTGTCTAGGTGCACTTGGCGACCTGAAACGGCAGAGAATCTGCTGGTATCGGATGTTGAACAGGCTCCTGGTGGCCACCGAATTCTCCTTTTACGTGTTTATTTGTAACCCATGCGCACACTTTTGATTGCTTTTCTGTTGGCTGGATTATCGGCCTGTAGCTACCTCACCCCCTATAAGTTGGAAGTGCCGCAAGGTAATGCGGTCACTGCTGACCAAGTGGCCAAACTCAAGATTGGCATGTCGCGTTCCCAAGTACGATTCGCATTGGGTACACCGATGTTGGCCGATGCATTTCATCCGGATCGTTGGGACTATCTCTATTACGAGAGCACTGGCAGCAAAGTGGCGCAGAACAAGCGTTATTACGTCCAGTTTGAGGGCGACCGCCTGATCAGCATGGGCGGGGAGACCTTACCAGCTCGCGCGGTGATTACCGGACAGGCACCGGCCAATCCCAGGGAGCAGGCAAAATGAGTTCTCAATTGCGTATTGCCATTGCTGGTGCGTCGGGCCGTATGGGGCGAGTGCTGATAGATACGGTGACCAGTCATCCTGATTGTAAACTCAGCGTGGCTTTGGACCGTGAAAGCGCGGAATCTCTTGGGCAGGACGCGGGAATGCCGCTTGGCCGGCAGACAGGCGTGGCGATTTGCAGTGATTTTCGTACTGCTTTGCGGGACGCCGATGTGTTGATCGACTTCACCCGCCCGGAAGGCACCTTGGCGCATTTGGCCATTTGTCGCGAACTTGGTGTGAATCTGGTGGTGGGGACTACGGGCTTTGATGATGCTGGCAAGCGTGCGTTGAAAGAGGCCGCCCGCGATGTCGGTATTGTGTTCGCCGCCAACTTCAGCGTAGGTGTGAATCTCAGTTTCAAATTACTGGACATCGCCGCTCGTGTGTTGAACACTGGTTACGACATCGAAGTGGTTGAGGCACATCATCGTCACAAAGTGGATGCACCGTCGGGTACGGCTCTGCGTATGGGCGAGGTGCTGGCTGATGCATTGGGGCGCGATCTGAAAGAGTGCGCAGTGTATGGCCGGGAAGGTGTGACCGGCGCACGTGACCCCTCTACTATCGGTTTTGCCACGGTACGGGGGGGCGACGTGGTGGGGGACCATACCGTGATGTTCATGGCGGATGGCGAGCGTATTGAGATTACCCATAAGGCCAGCTCCCGCGCCACGTTTGCACAAGGTGCCGTGCGTTCGGCATTGTGGTTGCGTGAGCAGCCTGCCGGGCTTTACGACATGCAGGATGTATTGGGACTAAACATCTAGGAGCCCGTTCACGGTCTTACTGCGTAGTGGCCAGCCTCAAAGTACCCAAGCACACGCTGGTTTCTGCGCTTCACCCTGCTGACAGCTGATCGTGAACATGTACTGATTAGGTTTGTGGACTAAACGCAAATAGAAATAGATTTTGCCGATCGTCGGCCGGATATCAGTTCACACAATAACGGGGAGCCGAGTGCTCCCCGTTTTGCTAGGCTCGATTCATCCCTATTCAATTTTATCCATTGGAATTGCCTGAATGAATTTGATGACAACTGACCTTAGTGACGAATACGGTGATCAGGTACAAGTAGTCGATCCGCTGTTTCGCCACTTTGGTCAACATGCACGTTTCGCCGGCCCGATTGCTACGCTGAAAGTATTTGAGGACAACAGTCTGGTACGTAGCACTTTGGAAACACCGGGTAACGGTCGTGTGTTGGTAGTCGATGGGGGAGGCAGCCTGCGGTGTGCGCTCGTAGGCGGGCAGTTGGGTGAGCTGGCAGTAAAGAATAACTGGGTAGGGATTGTGGTGTTTGGTTGTGTTCGTGATTCAGTCGAGCTCCATGCACAGGCAGTAGGTATTCGAGCTCTGGCGCTGCACCCACGAAAAAGTGTGAAGAAGGGGGAGGGAAGCAGCAATGTTCCGGTGCAGTTCGCCGGCGTGCGCTTCCTGCCAGGCTATTGGTTGTATGCCGATGAAGATGGCATGGTGGTTTCATCGCAATCACTGGCTACATAGCGTTGTTGGTTGAGGATCTGTAGAAACGTACTTCTCTACTGATAAATGGCGTTCATAACAGACCTTGGTTACCTGACGGAGATTGGACCATGTCTATCCTCATGCGCGTGTTAGCGATCTGCCTAACCCTGCTGTTGGCATCGTGTTGGAGCGGCAGCGGGACAAGCTCTGGAACGGGCACCGGTACCGGGCTTAACGTAACCATCACAGAGGTCAGTCCTCGTACTGTCCGGCCCGGTGGAACGCTGACTGTTACGGGTACTGGATTCAAGAAGGTGACATCCGCTCGTTTGGGCGCAGTATCAACTGCTACACCCAATATAATTTCAGACACCAGTCTTACTGTGATTGTGCCCGCGAATGCCGTCACAGGTAAATTGGAAGTGAGCGCTACGGATGGCACAGCAGGGAACGTGGCCACGACGGAGTACAATATAGTAGTTGATCTGTCACCTACGATTAGTAACGTTCCCTCTACAGTTGTGCCTGGCCAGACGATCACCATTACTGGCACTTTCCTGGACCAGATAGCAAGCGCCAAACTGGGCACGGTGGATTTACCCATCGTCAGTCAATCTGCTACGCAGTTGGTTTTGACTGTCCCCACCGACGCGACTTCTGGCGCGCCAGTATTGACAACCAAGAGTGGGACGCAAGTTACTAGCCCGCTGAACGTGACTGTATTGACCCCGTTGAATGTAACTGACCTCAGTCCAACAGAAGGTATTGCCGGTAGCAACATTACATTGACCGGGGCCGGATTGGACCGGATTGCGCAAGTCATGTTTGGCAGCGTAGAAGGGACGATTACCAGTAAGCAGCCTACCCAGCTGACAGTAACAGTACCTGTCGGGGCTACCCTGGGTACTGCTCCCTTGCAATTAGTTGCTGCAGACAGCTCACTTACTACATCGAAAACTTACCGGGTGGCCGCGCGCATTGTTGTCAACAGTTTTAACCCAACCTTTGGCTTGGCTGGAACTGTGGTAACGCTCAGCGGTTCTGGCTTCAGCGAGGTAAGTACCCTTAGTTTGTCTGGAGTAGTACAAACCATTGATCCGGCGCGTACCGATACATCGATGAGCTTCACGGTACAACCTGGCGCTACAAGCGGTACTATCACATTGGCGTCAAACAGTCAGGCGACAGTAACGGTAGGGAGTTATGCGGTTAGTGCCAATCAAGTTGCGACCATCAGCCGGATAGATTTCATGCAAACCTATTCACAAAAAGCCGGTGTGCAGTACCAGCGACTGGTTCCAGGTAAACCTGCGGTGGTAAGAGCCTATGTGCAGGGTTCCAACGGGATGACTGATCCCGGGATTACGCTGGTGGTGAAGAATGGCAGTACCGTTGTGGCGAGTTTGCCTATGACGGGGGGGCCGGGTGTCTTGCCAACCAGTGAGGACCCATTACAGTTGGGGCAGACCTACAACGCAACTTTGACCGCAGCACAGGTGGTCAGCGGACTCAATGTGACCGTCAGTGTGCCACCATCGGCTGGCGGCATCAGTTTGGATGCCACGCCGGTTATGGGGACTGCAACCAGTCTTAAACTGACCCTTGTGCCGGTCCGTACAGGTAGCGTTACAGCTACTGCCCCAACGCTCACGGAAGCACGTACTGAAATATTACGGACATTACCGTTAGCTACGACCAACGTGGACATTATCACCCGAGCTCCATATACCACATCTCAAGTTGGCGGCCCGCTAGCGTCCGGGGCGGATTGGGACAATGTACTGGATGACGTAAAGGCATTACGCGATAGCGAAGGCAATGGTCGCCAATACTATGGTTTCTTACCTAGCAGCAGCAAGCCTTATGCGGGTTTGGCATTCGTCAACTCTGTAGGCAGTAACAGTCATCTTGCAGGTATTGGGTTGGATACTGGGTATTCCGGATGGGCCGAGACATTTATTCATGAAATTGGGCACAATTTTAGCCGGTATCATGCGCCGTGTGGTGGAGCGGGTAACCCAGATGCTAACTACCCTTATGCAGGAGGTGCGCTGAACGGCACCCCACTTTATGATATCAACAGTGTTTATGCCGTTAATTACAGTGGTACTGGGGCCCCGGGAAGCATTGTCAACCCGGCTGGGCTCAACGACATCATGGGCTATTGCAGTAATTCCAGTTGGTTCTCTGACTATAACTACAACGCAACTCAGACTTACTTACAGTCCATCACCTTCCCATTGGTGATCAATCAGGCGCCAGAGACTGATTTGCTGGTAATTAGTGGGAGAGTCGATATGAACGGTGTGCGTTTTGCTACACCTACTGCCCAACGTGGTTTTGCCCGTTACGATGCCGGCGGGGCATATGTTCTGCGGATAACACTGGCAGATGGTACTGTACGTGAGCAGCCGGTTCGTAGTGTGCCTGTAGAGGATGGTGCGCCTGGACTAGAGCATTTCAGTCTGGCTATCCCTTATTCTGGGCCACTGGCCAAGTTGGAAATGTTCAAGAATGGTCGATTGTTAAACAATCAGTCTGTCTCGACCGCTGCCATGCAGACCAAGGTGGTTGATAGTGCGCCGAGTGTGAGCTGGCGAGAGCAGGATGGCATGCTGTTGGTGAGCTGGAATGCGGCAGCCTTTCCAAGTTTGACCGTGACGCAGGTAGGAAGCGAGCGACGGGTGCTGGCGATGAATTTGAGCGGCGGAAGTGCAAAGATTCCCTTAACAGGTATACCTGCTGGTGGGCAGTATGAGTTTGCCCTGGCGCACGCATTGGATGCCCGTCTCTTATACGGCAAGCGTTGAGAAGCGTATGAAGGCAGGGGCCATCTGGTTGGTACTGGATGGCCTTGTCTATAGTGATAATCTACATCGTGTTGCCAACGCGACTTGACGCAGTACTGCTGGCACCCACCAGTCTTAATCAGCAAAAACGGTCACTGGCTGTGATGTATACGAGTTCCGGGCTGGATTAACCTCATTTCGGTGCCTTCCTATGTTGCCACAGCGTTCACTGTCCGCTCTCGTGGCCGATCCTTCCTCCACGGCTCGCTTATCGCTACGCTCAATCCTGCAAGGGTTTGATATTCCGCGTATTGATACCGCGAGCACCTTGCACGAAACCCGGCGCAGGTTGTTGGAGAACAAGTACGACATTGTTCTGTGCGAATTCCATTTCGATGCAGAGGAAACAGGGCAGGATCTGCTTGAGGAGTTGCGCGAGAAAAAAGCACTACCGCTTTTCACCATCTTTATCATGGTCACTGGTGAAGCGAGTTATCCTCGTGTGGTTGGTGTAGCGGAAGAGACGCCGGATGAATACATGCTCAAGCCTGTACAGGCCGGCAGTCTGTCTGAACGGATCGAGAAGGCATTCAACCGCCGCCAGGCGCTGATGGAGATCTATGAGGGCTTGAACGCCAAAAACTACAATCAGGCGCTTAAGGCTGCTCAACAAATGATGGGGGTCAAAACCCCATATCTGACGGATATTGCAAAACTGTCTGCCAATATCCTGATGCGGTTGGGGCGGCTGGATGAGTCTGCCGCCATGTACAAGCGGATATTGGAAACCCGCAATCCAGCCTGGGCGAAACTCGGCCTGGCGAGGGTGGCGTTGCGTCAGGGTGATAAGCCGACTGCTGAAGCTGCGATGTTGGACATTATCGGTCAGCACCTTCGTTACCTTCCGGTTTTCAACCAGCTCAATGAATTTTATTTGGCGGATGAGCGCTTTGCCGAGGCGTTGGATATTACTGAGCAGGCCATCAAGATCACCCCGCATAGCCTTAAACGGCTTCAGCAGGCGGGGCAGTTGGCCTACAGTCTTGGACAACCGGAAAAAGCGGCTGAGTATCTCAACAAGGCTGTGAAAGTGAATGGCAAAGCCATCGACCTCGATTACCGCAGCTTGTTTCATCTATCCCTACTACAGTTCGATCAAGGGCACACTGCTGACGCTGCCAGCTTGGTAAAGCAAATAGCGGCGAAACAAAAGCATGAAGAAGCCGGCAGCAGCATGGCTACCCGGGGTGAATGGTATGGCGAGCTGGCGCAATCGGGCGAGGCGATTGCTAAGCGTGAACCGCTGGCGGCAATCGACATCATGCGCAAGTTGGCAGACAACTGGGAAGCGCCTGAATTCAACTTCGAATTTGCCTTGGACTATTTCACGGTGGTGGATCGCCTGTATGCCGATGATATCTCGGCAACATTGGCTGAATGGGTTGAGCCCATTGCCCTGCGTTTCGATACCGGCCGCAGTGCAGAGGAGCTGTTGGCACAACGATTCGCCTGCAGGCCGGCGCTTCTGGTGATTTTGACCTCGGCCAGTGACCATGTTGCACAGATCACCAATCAGGCTGCAGAACTGGTTATGCAGGAGAATTTTCGCGCGGCGGCTGAACTATTGGTCGCTGAAGGGCAGCGTACGCACAACAACCGTCTGTTGGCAGCAGCTGCCAACGCCGCAGTCAAAAGCTACCAAAATCTTCGTGACCTTGTCTTCAAGGAACAAGCAGAGGCTTGTCTCGCCACCATGGCGCCGCAGGACCCAGCTTTAACCCAACGTATTCAGGCTGCATTGGCAGAAGTGGTACCGAACCCACCGAAGAGTGAAGAGTCGGCAGAGGGTGAAAGCTAAGGACCTGTCTATAGTCTGATGCGCGTCAGCAATATGGCGTTAAAAACAGCCTCGGAATGCTCATTTACCACGCGTAAACTCCGCTTCCTCGGCTGTTTTCGCCTTGCCTTGCTCTAGCTCGCGAGACTTTAGACAGGCTCTAAGAACCTTTGGTCTGTTGCGAGCAGCTGTCAGCGGGGCGCAGAGCAGCGCAGGAACCGGAATGTACTTGGGTACATGAGGATTTCGAGAAGCACATAAGCCCTGATCACAGCTGCGCAGTAAGATCGTAGACAAGTTCTAAGCATTCTGGCCTGCCACCCAACCAGACGACCACGCCCACTGGAAGTTGTACCCTCCCAACCAGCCGGTAACGTCTACTACCTCTCCCACGAAGAATAGCCTTGGTACCTTCTTGACCATCAAGGTTTTGCTGGACAATGCGTCGGTATCGACACCACCACGGGTGACTTCCGCTTTCTTATAGCCTTGGCTGCCGCTAGGGATCACACACCATTCGTGTAGGCGTTGCGCCACGCTGTCCAATTCGCGCGGGGTGTATTGCTTCATTGGTTTGATGGGGACGACAGTCTCACAAAAAGCCTGGGCAAAGCGCTTGGGTAGCCAATCTGCCAGTACATTGGGCAGCAGCGTATCGCTGCGTTTCGCCTCTTCGAAGAGTGCATGCGCGTCGCGACCCGGCAGCAGGTCCAGCGCGATCTCCTGCCCAGGATGCCAGTACGATGAAATCTGCAAAATAGCCGGCCCGGACACACCGCGATGGGTGAAGAGCACGTTCTCGCGAAAGCTGGGTCCATCACCACCGTGTGCATCGCAGTCCAGTGAAACACCCGCTAGCTCATTGAAGAGGTCTTTGGGTTCGAAAGTCAGTGGTACCAGTGCAGCAGCCAATGGCGTGACGGGGAGGCCAAACTGCTTGGCAACCTCATAACCAAACCCGGTTGCCCCAATAGGTGGAATCGATAGCCCGCCCGTTGCAATGATCAGGCTCTGGCAATGCCAGCTCTCGTGTTCTGTATCGACCTGAAATCCCGTATCAGTCTTGGTAATACTTTTGATGGCAGTGCCCATACGCCATACCGTACCACCAAGGTCACACTCAGCTTTGAGCAGGTCGATAATGTCCTGTGCCGATTCGTCGCAGAACAATTGGCCGAGTTTCTTCTCGTGCCAGGCGATACCGTAGCGGTTGACGAGGTCGATGAAATCCTGCGCCGTATATTGTGCGAGCGCCGACTTGCAAAAATGTGGATTACGCGACAGATATCGTTCGGCCGATGTTTGGGTGTTGGTGAAATTGCAACGGCCACCGCCCGAGATTCGAATCTTCTCGGCCAAGCGCTCGCTATGATCAATCAATGTAACGCCGCGTCCGCGCTGGCTTGCGCTGGCTGCAGCCATCATGCCGGCGGCACCTGCGCCGATGACGATAACGTCTGTATTCACGTATTCCACCTAGTGTAAAAGCTCTCTAGTCGCTATAGTGGCGACAAAATGAGCCCCGCAATGCCAGTCCCTACGCGGGTTCTGACTAATCCAGTCCGTTGTGTCAATGAAGTCGGTTCAGCATTCAACACGCTGCACACGCGGGGCAGCATCGAATTCTAAAGCTCAACCACTCTGAGAGAGATACCTAAAAAATGAAACGCATTGGCTTGGTTCGTAAAACGTTTACCGCCTTAGCAGTGAGTGCTGCACTCGCGCCCGCAACTGTGTTGGCAGCTGGCGGTTATTCGAATACCTACTTTTTTGGCGATAGCCTGACCGACACGGGTGCATTTGGTAACCCTGCAGCCGGTACCGGTAATGTGCGTTTTACGACCAATTGGTCAAACTTCTATGCTGATCTGCTTGCTGCGAAATTTGGCAAGACCTTGAGCTCCGTCAACAGCGCAAATCCTGCTTTGGGCACTACCGGTAACAATTATGCCCAAGGTGGCGCCAGGGCCACTGAAGTGGCTGGTGCGCCGGCTGACTTGGGGGCCCAGGTAACCAATTTCCTGACCAATAGCGGTGGCAAGGCTGATCCCAATGCGCTCTATACCGTTTGGATTGGCGGCAATGACGTGGTGCCTGCATTGACTGCAGCTAGTGGTGCGGGCGGTGCGTTGGCTGGCCAGGCGATCATGGCTCAAGCCGCTACAGATACTTTGACGCAGATTGGTACGCTCCAAGCCGCGGGTGCCAAGCACATTCTGGTATTGAATGCACCGGATGTGAGCAAGACTCCCCGCCTCTTCTTTAATGTGGCAGGCATTGCCGCGACTACGGTAGCCCAAACAGTAGCTACTGGCGCAGGTGGTGCAACTGCTTATGCAACAAACTTACTGGGCGCAGTTAATCCGGCGTTGGCAGGCAATGCAGCATTGGTTTCTGCGACAGCATCGGCATTGACTGCAGTAACACCGGCAAATCTGAATGCCAGCGTACAAACAGCGTTGAACACCAATGCAGCGAGTTCCACGGCTACAGTGAGCAATGTGGCAACGGCTGCTACCAACTCGATTGTGACGGGTTATCCTGCTGCTGCGGCTAAAGCGGTGGCAGACGTGTTGTTTGGCGCGGGTGTGCTGACCACAACTGCACAATACAATGCTACCGTGGCTGCCTTGACTGCTGGTATCACAGCACAGGCTGGTGCGGCACTGAATGCACAATCCGCTACGATCAACACTCAGATTTCAAACGGCTATGCAACAGCTTCTGCGGGTGCTTTGGGTCTGGTAGACAGCGTTTACAACGCTAACCTCGCTGCCGGGTTGAGTGCACTGGGCGCTGATGGTTCGATCATCCAGTTGGACGTCAACCGTCTGATGAAGGAAGTATTGGCTAATCCAAGCGCTTATGGCTTTGACAATGTTACTGGTAATGCCTGTGCTTCGAATGCCAATAACTGTTTCGATGGCACTACTGGGGTGCCGATGTCGGCCGGTTACGATAACAGCCAGCGTTATTTCTTCTCTGATACATTCCATCCCACGCCGGAAGTACACCGCGCAGTTTTCCAGTACATTGCGTCGGTATTGGATGCGCCTTACTTCGCCGCCCAACTGGTTAATGCCCAGTCCGCTGCGCCACAATCGACCCATGCCGCTATCGATGAGCGCGGTGTACGTGCACGGTCGGTGAATGGCATGGATGTTTATGTACGTATGAACCGTCTGCATAACGATTTCAAAGGCAATGCTGAGACCCTGGAAAGCGATGGGGCCAATACGGCGACTACAGTGGGTATCGATAGCCAGGTTGGCGCCAATGCGGTGGTTGGTGCGGCGGTTACCCAGGTGCGCCACAGCACAGAGTTTTCCAATGGTATAGGTGAATTCCGCGCCACCAGCCGCTTGATGTCTCTGTATGGCCGGTACGACCTGGGCATGATGTCATTCGGTGGAGATGTGTTCTTCGGGTCTAGCCGCTTTGACAAGATCAATCGCCATATCACACTAGGTACCGCAACCCGTACCGAGAAGGGTGATACCAGCGGTACGATGGTGGGTTTCCGTCTGTTGGGCAGCTATACGATGGCGATGGGTTCGCTGTCGTTGATACCGACCGCCAGCTTGACCTATAGCGAGAGCACGATTGGTGGCTATGCCGAACAGAATCAGTGCGGTACCTCTGCTGCGCCGGCTGCCTGCAGCACGGCCATGCGTTTTGACAAGCAGCGCGTAGATTCGCTGTTGCTGGGTTTGGGTGGCAAGGCGGAGATGAACTTTGACCGTATCACACCATTCGCATCGCTCATGGCATACAAGGAAACCAAGGACGACAAGCGTACAGTAAGAGCCGGTCTTGTTACTCAACCGACCTCATTTAATACCGACGTTGGCGCGCCAGATTCGAGCTATACCGTGCTGACCGGCGGTGCGCGTGCCAGCTTCACCAAGACCTTGTCCGGCTATGTCAGCTACAGCCATACATTTGGCCTGGGTAAGGAAAAGCGCAACGCACTAGGGTTGGGGCTGCAAGGCACCTTCTAACAACCTATCAAAGTCCGCTGCGCGTCAGCAATACGGCGTTAAAACAGCCTCGGAATACTTATTTACCATAAGTAAACTCCGCTTCCTCGGCTGTTTTCGCTTTGTCTTGCATTAGCTCGTAAGACTTTGAGCTGATTCTAAGCGTCAGTACGATCTGTCGCGAGCAGTCGTCAGCGGGGTGCAGAACAGCGCAGAAACCGGAATGTACTTGGGTACATGAGGATTTCGAGCAGCACATAAGCCCTGATCACGGCTGCGCAGTAGAATTGCTTGCTGAATTACTAAGCAATAGCGCCTAAAGAAATATAAGTACTGCTCGTGATAAAGCCCCGGTTCTTATGGACTGGGGCTTTTTGTATGTGGACCTACCGCATATCGTTGTGCATTGAATATGCAGGTTTTTTTTGATTCACTGGTTGTGAGTCTGATGGTGTTTCACCCACGATGAACATCAGCAAAGAAACCTCGGCTTGCAAGCAGGGCAAGGCGCGGGGAACTATCAACGCGGCATGCGTTGGATAGAGATGCCGGTTTACGATCGGTGTAAACGGCTGTTGGTAGGGGGATATCTAGTTCCAGTCCAGGATGTGTCTGATACTCGGTCATTGTCTTCTCGTGTGACCTTGCAGGGGCTTGCTTTGCCTGAAATCCAGATGTACGCGTGCATCCTGGTTTCTATGCGGCTTGTTTCTTCAGTTGTCACTCGTTAAGAACCCGCTCAGGGGCGCGCTTTGGCTGGCGAGACTCTGAACAGGCTCTAAAAGCTTGATTACGATCTGTCACGAGCGGCTGTCAGCAGGGCGTAGAGCAGCACATAAGCGCTGATCACAGCTGCGCAGTTAAGAACCGTAAACAGGCTTAAGACCTTGAGCAGGTCTTCAGGCTCATGCGGCGAACTTTGGGAGCAATTGCTCCAAGCCCCGATCTCGGCTGCATAACCAAGTCGTGAAAAGGTTCTCATCAAGTGTTTCCCACATAGTGCATTGTCGTGCCCAAGTCGGTGTTTACAGTGATGTCCCGCATCTCTGTCCACTCACCAACAAGGAAATACACCATGCGTTATCTGAATCGCACTCGGCTGTTGACTCCCTTGCTTGTTGCGCTACTTGCCGGTCTTTCCGCAACCGCATTCGCTGAAACCGCTTTGGAGTTAGGTAAAAGTGAAGTAGTTATCGATATGTTGCGTATGCAGCGGACAAATTCTGCTGCATCGTTTCCCCGCACGCTGGATGGTGAATCACTAGAGGTCGAGATCAAGGACTTCTACGATAAGAACGGCTTGGTATCGATTTCCGGCCATGCCAAGGAGACCAGAAATTCGGTGTTCTTCCTGAAGGGGACACGTACGCAATTGCATGGCTACCTGGCATTTCATGACAAGCGTAAGGCCTATGAGTACCGTACCGATGAGCGTGGCGTGGTTACTGTAACTCAGGTCTCCATCACCAAGGTTTATCCTGACTTTGATGAAGCGTTTCAGCGAGGAGTCGATAAGGCGTTGGCAGACAGAACGCTTGCGGTGAACCACCCGGTGTATAGCCCCATGGCTTTGCGCCAAGCCCCGCATATTGGCTCCTACCCTAACACAGACCTTACCAAGCTCGAAAGCAAACCGGGTAGCCCGTGGGTGTTCTATTTGAATACCACGGCGGTCATGAATGGTTCTACACCGCTCAATGGCGTGACCAAAGAGCAGATGTATCGTACCTGGCAATCAGTGGCCGACCAGTTTTCGATGCTCAAGCTCAATGTCACCACCAACCGCCAGGTCTATGATGCCGCCCGTGCCGCCAACCCGCTGCGTACGGGCATCATCAACTACGTCAATCAAGATGGCCGCTCCTACGCCCCGGTGCATTCGTTCGGTACGACGTCTGCCGGTACCTTATTCCGTAACCCGTCTTCTGGTTGGGATTATGGTTACGGTATCGGGATGACGGCTGCGCATGAAGTTGGCCACCAGATGGGTATGCTGCACGATGGCGGTGGCAAAGGTGGAGAATACTTTGAGGGTATTCCTGCTTTCCAGTGGTGTCCCATCATGGGTAATTACTGGTATGGCGGCAGTTGGGCGAACCAGCTCTTCACCTGGAGTAAAGGCGAGTACGCAACGGCTTCCAATCAGGAAGACGACTTGCGCATCATGAATGTTGAAGAAAACGTGCCCTATATGGACGACGACAATGCCAATGGCAAAGCGTTGGTATTGCGAAGCGGTGGCGAAATCAACCCGCTTGATAATTGGGGGCAGATCGAACGCACGACCGATGCTGATGCCTTTACGTTCAACCTGAATAGCACCAGTACATTAAACCTGCGCGTCGACCCGATTGAGTATCTACGTATGCTGGATGTGGATGCTACGCTGTACAACGCGGCCGGTCAGGTCGTTGCGCAAAGCAATCTGGCAGTAAATCGTTCTGCGGAGTTTGTTGGTTTGAGCCTACCTGCAGGCAGTTATCGCCTGGTGATTCAGGGCGGGGCAGAAGGTACGCCGCAGAATGGATTTTCCAAGTATTCCTCACTGGGTTTCTATGCGTTGAAAGGTACGCTCAACACAACCGGTGGGCCTTCCGCAACGCCATTGACCAGTGGCGTGCCATTGCCGAATCAAGCGGGTGCAACTGGCAGCTGGAGCTACTACCGCATTGCCGTTCCCAGCGGCAGCACCTCGTTGAGCGTCTCGATTACGGGAAACAATGGTGATGCGGACATGTTTGTGCGTGCGGGTGCCTTACCTACCAACTCGGTCTACGCCTGCAAGGCAGATGGACCAACCAGCGCGGAAGGCTGTAGTGTGAATTCACCGGGCGTGGGCGACTATTACATTGGGGTGTACGGTTACGCTGCGTATACAGGGCTGGCTCTGAAAGCCACAGTAAGCCCATAGCCGAATTAACGCTTCATAAGCCAGCGGCGTGGTTGAGGGGGATTCCCTTAACCACGCCGCTTGTTTTTTACTTCAACTGGAGCCTGCTAAAAGTCTCGCGAGCTAAGGCAAGACAAGGCGAAAACAGCCGAGGACGCGGAGTTTACTCATGGTAAATGAGCATTCCGAGGCTGTTTTTAACGCTGTATTGCTGACGCGCAGCGGACTTTGACTCAGCCGGCCATGCCACTATGGCGCAGTAACGCATCAATGGCCGGTGTCCGCCCACGAAAGGCTTTAAAGCTTTCCATGGCAGGACGGCTGCCGCCAACGGCCAAGACCTCACGGCGGAATCGCTCGCCAATCAGCTTGATCTGCTCAGGCGCTTCCTCGAAAGCTGCATAGGCATCGGCACTTAGCACTTCTGCCCACTTATAGCTGTAGTAGCCCGCGGCATAACCACCGGCAAAGATATGGCCAAAAGCATGTGGGAAGCGGTTCCACTCGGGTGGGTGGTTGACGGCAACCTCGGCACGGATACGGCCCAGCAATTGCATGACAGTTTCCTTGCTGGCATCGAAACGGCTATGCAGCTCCATATCGAACAAGCCGAATTCTAACTGACGTGCAGTGCCCATGCCACTTTGGAAGTTCTTGGCGGCCAGCATCTTCACAAACAAGGAGTGTGGCAGCGGTTGGTGGGTTTCTGCGTGAGCGGTCATCGCAACGACACGATCCCATTCCCAACAGAAGTTTTCCATGAACTGGCTGGGCAATTCGACGGCATCCCATTCCACGCCGTTGAGTCCCGCGACACCCAAGTCGTCGACTTCAGTCAGCAGCTGGTGCAGGCCGTGGCCCATCTCGTGGAACAAGGTAATGACTTCGTCGTGGCTGAAGGTGGCAGGCTTACCATCCATGCCACGACCAAAATTACAGGTCAGGTACACCAGCGGGGTTTGCACGCCGTCGACCTTGATCCGCCGGTTGCGTGCGTCGTCCATCCAGGCGCCGCCACGCTTACCTTCACGTGCGTAGAGGTCGAGATAGAACTGCCCGACGAGCTTCCCCTCGCTGTTTACAAGCCGATAGAAGCGCACATCCTCTTGCCATACCGGCGCTTTGTCCAACTCGGCGGTCAGTCCGAACAACGATTGGATGACGCTGAACAAGCCAGCCAGTACGCGTGGCTCTGTGAAGTACTGCTTCACTTCCTGCTCCGAGAAGCTGTACCGCGCTTCTTTGAGCTTTTCGCTGACGTAGGCCAAGTCCCATGCTTGCAACTCCGCCATGCCCAGGTTGGCACGGGCAAAATCCTCCAGTTCGGTACGATCGCGTTTGGCGTAGGGTTTTGCGCGTTGGGCCAGGTCACGCAGGAAGGTCAGCACCTCATCAGGGCTGTCTGCCATTTTGGTTGTGACCGAGTAATCCGCATACTTGGCAAAACCCAGCATGCTGGCCAGTTCTTTGCGCAGCACCAGAATCCGGTCGATAGCGGCCGAGTTGTCCAGCTCCGGCTTACCCAGTTCAGAGGCGCGTGTTGCATAGGCATGATAAAGGGTCTCGCGTAGCTGGCGGTTGTCTGCATAGCTCTGCACTGGCAGGTAGCAGGGCATCTGCAACGTCAGCTTGTAACCGGACTTACCTTCTTTCTCGGCCATGGCACGGCACATGGCGATCACATCGGCAGGCAGGCCAGATAGTTCAGCTTCTGTCTCGACGTAAAGCGTGTAAGCGTCGGTCGCATCGAGCACGTTCTGCTCGAACTTGGCAGACAGGGTAGCCAGCTCTTCCTTGATAGCGGTGAAACGAGGCTTATCGGCATCGCTAAGTTCAGCGCCACCGAGGCGAAAATCACGCAGTGCGTTGTCGATGATACGTTTGCGGGCAGGGCTGAAGCTTGCGAATTCAGGGCCGGCCGCTAACTTCTTGTATTGGGCGAATAGCGCAAGGTTTTGACCGACTTCTGCACCAAACTGGCTTACCTTCGGTAAGTTGGTGTTGTAGGCTTCGCGCAGGGCAGGGGTGTTGACGACAGCTTGCAAGTGGCTGACCTGGCCCCAGGCACGCCCCAGTTTTTCGGTAGCGTCATCAAGCGGATTGACGAAGCTATCCCAGTTGACCGGGTTGACGACTTCCGCCGCTTTGACCGCAGCACGCGCTTCTTCCAGCAATTGGTCGATAGCGGGGGCGATATGCTCAGGCTGGATGTCGGCAAAACGTGGCAGGCCTGATAAGTCGAGTAATGGATTGCGCATTGGTCTGGGTCTCGGAAGCGAATAGCAAATTAATCGTGGACGGTTGCACCCGGATCGGGGGCTTTTCGGCTCGGAGCACACAATCGGCAACATGGCTGCCTGAGTCTGGCGTCGGCTATCTATTGTTGATTGGGGCGATAGGCCTGGAAAGCAAGCCATTTGGCTGCGAATTTATGTCAATGTTCCGGTTGTTGACGATCTTACTGCGCAGCTGTGATCAGGGCTTATGTGCTGCTCGAAAGCTCCGCAAAAAGTTCGCAGCCTCAGGTACTCAAGTACATTCTGGTTTCTGTGCTGCGCTTCAGCTTGCTGACGACAGATCGTAAACAGGTTCTTAGCGGCAAAAGTATTGTGTATACCCGGCTGAAATCACTCGTGATTTTTTCCAGCAGGGCCAGCTCCGTTATACTTGGGCGCACGCTTTTTGGGAGATGCTTCATGTCCATTCGCCCTTTCAAGGGTAACGTGCCCAGGGTGCCGGTTTCGGCGTATGTCGATGAATCCGCCGTCGTGGTGGGCGAGGTTGTGCTGGGTGAAAACGTGTCGATCTGGCCTGGCGCGGTTGTGCGTGGGGATGTCAACCACATCCATATCGGTCGGGATTCCAATGTTCAGGACCTTGTCTGCCTGCACGTAAGCCATAAACGGCCGGAAGACCCATTGGGTGCGCCGCTGATCATTGGTGAGCGCGTCACGATAGGCCATCAGGTTACTTTGCATGGCTGCACGATCGGTGACGAATGCCTGATTGGCATCGGTACGATAGTGCTTGATCGGGCGGTGATTGAGCCCCGGGTGATGATCGGTGCTGGATCGCTGGTTCCCCCCAACAAGGTGCTCAAGTCGGGTCATCTTTATGTTGGCCGCCCAGCCCAGCTGGTACGTCCGCTGACAGAAGATGAGATTAAACACTTTGCCTATTCGGCCCAGCATTATGTCCGTTTGATGCATGCACACATCAAGAGCCAGGTGGATTAGTTTCGCCCTACCTGTTGCCGGGGCCGGTATGGACTACCATGCTGGCTGATACTTCGAACCAAACTTTTCTGCTCCTTATGCTGAATTTCCTGCCTTCGCCGATTCTGGGTGTCTTTTCAGCCGTGCTGCTTGTGCTCAATGTGCTGGTGCTTGGCGCAATGATTCTTTTAATGGCGCTGATCAAGTTCTTTCTGCCGATTGTGCCGGTACGCCGCGTAATCGACCCGGTACTCAATGGTTTGGGCCAGGCATGGGTGGGCAATAACAGCTTTTGGATGGCGCTGGTGCAAAAGACCACCTGGCGTGTGGAGGGGCTGGATAAGCTATCAATACGCGGCTGGTACCTGGTGACGTCCAATCATCAGAGCTGGGTCGATATCCTGGTACTGCAGCGTGTATTCCATCGTCGCATTCCTTTCCTCAAGTTCTTCCTCAAGCAGCAGCTGATTTTTGTACCGGTGATTGGTTTGGTCTGGTGGGCACTGGATTTCCCGTTTATGAAGCGCTATTCCGAGGCCTATCTGAAAAAGCACCCAGAAAAGCGTGGCCAGGACCAGGCGACGACCCGGCGGGCCTGCGAGAAATTTTCGGTGGTGCCGACCTCAGTCATCAATTTTCTGGAAGGCACACGGTTCACCAAGGTAAAGCATGATCGACAGGGTTCGCCATTCCGGTATCTGCTACGGCCTAAGGCAGGTGGCATTGCCCTGGCAATCAATGCCATGGGGGAGAAGTTCCAGTCTTTGCTGGATGTGACGGTCTTCTACCCCGATGGCGCGCCGTCATTCTGGGACCTGTTGTCTGGCCGTGTCCGGCAGGTGGTTGTGCTGGTGAACGAGCAACCCATACCGCGTGAGCTGATCCAGGGCGACTACAGCGGCGACGCTGAGTTCCGAGCCCGCATGCAGGCGTGGGTGCAGGATTTATGGCAAGCCAAGGATCAGCAACTCGCCCAGCTGCACCAGCAATATCCAGCCGCCAAACAGACTGATTATGTCGGTAACCAGCAGAAGACTGCACCCTGAGTACGTTCCAGGGGGCTTCCCATTTTGAGAGGCAGCAGTGCTCATAGAGCCTATTTACGATCTGTCGCGAGCAGCAGCGCAGCAAGATCGTAAATAGGTTCTTACATTACATTTGTTTAAACAGATGCGCATACCCCCGGCTGACGGCAATCAATTCTGGGTGGGATTTCAGACTTAAGGTTACTCTTCCGGTGAAATCGCGTTTGGCTTCGGCGATTTCGCGCACATTGACCAGCGTGGCGCGGTGTACCTGCCAGAACTGATCGGTATCGAGCTGTTCAAGCAACTCCTTCAGCGGTGTACGAATCAGGTACTCGCCCTCTCGTGTGACCACTGTGGTGTATTTATCAGCTGCATGGAAGTAGCACACGTCGTTGATGGCGATCAGCTTTACTTCATTGCCTTGTCCGGCGCGAATCCAGCTTAGCCGTTGCGGTGCATTGCCTGGTGATATGCCATCCAAGGCGATGCGCAGCGATTCGAGCAGGGTGCTGTTGTTGGCGGGGCGCTGGCTGGCAAGCTTGCCCTGCAGTTTGGTAATCGCGCGTTGTAACCGTTCTTCGCTATAGGGCTTGAGCAGGTAGTCGATCGCATCGCGATCGAACGCTTCGACAGCATATTGGTCGAATGCGGTTACAAATACGCAATGGCAGCCATTGGCATTGCGTGCGACCTCCAGCCCGCTCAGACCCGGCATCTTGATGTCCAGGAATGCTATGTCCGGCTCGTGCTCGTGCAAAGCAGAGAGTGCTTCCAGACCATTGCGGGCAACTGTCACAATTTCCAGCTCAGGCCATAGGTTTGCCAGTTGCGACTTCAAGTAGTCTGCCAACAGGGGTTCATCATCGGCAATCAGGGCGCTGGTGCTCATTGCTTACTAGTGCTCCAGAGGAAGACTGATTCTTGCCCGCACGCCACCCTCTGGCTGACTACTTAATACCAGCTGGGCTTGGCTGCCGTAGAGTGTGTTCAGGCGTGCATGGACGTTGGCGAGGCCCACACCACCGCCGTATACGCCTGCAGGTAAACCCAGGCCATCGTCGACGATATCTGCGATCAACTGTTCTGCTTGTACTGAAACGGTAATGTATACAGTGCCACCCTCGATCTTTGGCTCCAGACCATGGCGAATTGCATTCTCGACCAGGGGTTGCAACAGCATCGGGGGGAGCAAAGCGTCTTGCAGCGTTGCCGGGCAAGCAATTTCAAATTTGAGTCGGTCCGCCATGCGTATCTGAAAAATGCCAAGGTAGGTACGCAGTAGTTCCAGTTCCTGGCGTACTGTCGCCTTGGTGTCACGTGTTCTTGCCAATGACGCACGCAGGTAGTCATTGAACAGTCCGAGCATCTGTTTGGCAGTGGTTGGTGATGCATCGATCAGGCTTTGTACGCTGGCCAGCGTATTAAATAGAAAGTGCGGTTCTATCTGTGCCTGCAGCATACGCAGCTGAGCTTGCACCAGCATCTTGTCCTGGCTGCCGCGTTTGGCTTGTTCTGCATGGTAGGCAGCTTCGAGTCGCCCGATTTTCTCCCTTCCCCACAGCACGCTGGCGACCACCGCGGCGGACAACATCATCACGATCAGGCTGGCGAGCAGGTAGCGTGGATATTCGATCACCATCCATGCGACTTCGTCCAAACGAACCAGCCAGTTGATGGCCAGCCCAAGCACACCGCCAACCGTGATGGCGCCCATGAAGTAAAGCGGTTCACGTGCAGGCGAAGGTTTGATGACGGTGAAGGTCAGCGTCAGGGCAACGAATACGGATACCCCAACGGTATGCGTGGTCAACATGACACGCCATGGGGGTGATTCGCTCGTCAGCGAAAAAAATATCCCTGCCAGTGTGTTGACCAGCAGGGTGATAAGCAGATTCCGCCACAGTGAGCGCCGGATCTGGCCCGCAGAAATGGGGGTGAGTGCAGCAGTATTCATGGGCTCACGGTACTTAGAACAAACGCTAACCGATTTGGTTGACCGGCTCCCGTTTTGCAGGAACCGCTTGCGGGGGGCGCAAGGGTATGACTTTGCCCGGTTTGGCCGCAGTTGTGGCGGGTTTTCGTCGTGCCATGGTCATAGGGCTGAACATATCTTCTCTCCTGTTTATCGTTTATTTGGGTTTTACGGCGGTAATTAACACACGCCAACGTTTCCCCGAAATGAACGGGTTTCGGAAACCTTTGTGTGCCGATAGTACCCAATGACGGCTAACTATGGACAGGGTGAAAGATAAGGCGTCAGTTTGATCGTGACGAGGGCCTTGCGACGAAATGCTGTTTGCAGGTGCGGGATGGCTGTTAGGACGGATGAGCGATCTGCCGCGGTGGACGAAAGTGTCGTGTATTGGCGTAGAACGCTGCGTCTTGTACGGGCCACCAGCCTGGAATGCCGAGCACAGGCAACGGCGGTAGGGAGCGTGGGTCGCGCAATTGTCCGGTATCGATGCGTATCGCCAGTTCGCTATCGAGCGCTGCCAATTGTTGGGCCAGCGGTAAACCGAACCAGCCGGTTTCCACTTTAATGATGATGACCTTGGCAACGATACCGATGAAGGGGGCCAGACCTTTTTCCTGTAAAGCATGGCCAAAACAATAGGCGGCTAATTGCTGGCCCCAAGCCGTACGCTGAGTTTGGAACAGGGTTATCCAGTCGTGGGAATGCAAGGCTTTGGCGAGTTCTGGGTCGGCACAGGCCAATACAAGCCCGGATTCATCAAATAAGGTGGCGGCATCGCGTGTCCGGTTACGCTGCCCTGTACGTTCTCGTGCCATTTCGCGCAGGTGAAGGGCATTCAATGCAGCCTTGGCTTGCGGCCAAGCCAGCCAGCATAGTGCGTTGAAACAGTCGTGCCAGTTATCGGGTCGCGTAGCAACTTGCCCGCTGTGCGCAATACGTAACTCGTAAGCCTGCTCGTCCAGTTGGTCTGGTGGAGTAAAGCGTAGGGTCTGGCCGGATTGAGTAACCGGTAACAGATCCACCGGTATGCCTGCCCATGCTTCAGCCGTTGGGAACTGTTGCCAGCCGAGTTTGTGCAACGTAGGCAGCAGTGGCGTAAACCAAGGGGAGTGGTGCAGTAAGTAGTTGGGCCAGGGCAGCATGGAAGAATGCAGGAAAAGTCTGGCACTATTTTAGCGGCAAGCGGTTACACCGTGGTTCGCGCCTTGTACCTATAGGACCAAGGCGCGTACACAGAGAAGTTAGAACCCGTCAACCATCTGTAGCGAACAGCTGTACTCAGGGTTGATCCGCTATTCGCGACAGATCGTAAACAGGTACTTAGAGTCGCTAACAAAACCCAGCGAAGCGATTCCGGCTAGGCGCACAAGCGTAGGCAGTACGTAGGTACGGCAAGCTTGTGCAACAACGCCAGAAGGGTTTTGTTAGCGGCTCTTAGAATCCCGCCAGTACCAACTTCCCAATCACTCGCCCCTCTTCAAGCAATGCATGGGCTTTCTTCAGATTGCTTGCATTGATTGGGCCTAACACCTCTCCCAACGTAGTTTTCAGTGTGCCGGCATCGATCAGTTTCGCTACTTCGGTTAGCAATTTGTGCTGCTCCACCATATCGGCTGTCTTAAACATGGCGCGGGTGAACATCAGCTCCCAGTGAAAACTGGCGCTTTTGGCTTTGAGGATACCAAGGCTCTGTGGTTGCAGGGTTTCGACGATCGAGACGATTTTGCCTTGTGGTGCGATCAGGGCAGCCATGGCTGTGAAGTAGGCATCGGTATCGCTGGCGCAGAATATGTAGTCGAATTCCTTGTAACCATGGGCCTGTGCGTCAGCTTGCAACGCTGCCCCGTGGTTGATGACGGTATCGGCACCCAGTTCCCGGCACCATTGGATGGATTCGGCACGCGACGCTGTGGCGATGACGGTGAGTCCGGCGAGTTTTGCCAGTTGGATGGCGATAGAACCGACACCGCCAGCGCCGCCAATAATCAAAAGCGTTTTGCCCTTTGCGCTGCCGTCACGCTTGATGGCGAGGCGTTCGAACAGTGATTCCCATGCGGTGATCGCGGTAAGTGGCAAAGCTGCAGCCTGAGTTGGGCTGAGCGTGCGCGGTGCAAGGCCGACGATACGCTCATCCACCAGCTGGAACTCAGCATTGCTACCTTGGCGGGTGATGTCGCCAGCGTAATAGACTCTGTCGCCGGGTTTGAACATGCTGACAGCGTCACCCACGGCTTCTACAACGCCTGTGGCATCCCAACCCAGGATACGCGGGGTAGCCTCGACAGTAGCCTTGGGTGCACGCACTTTGAAGTCGACCGGGTTGACGGCGATGGCTTCAATGCGGACCAGCAGGTCATGGCCGGTTGGTGCGGCTGGTTTGGGCAGGTCGTAGTCGAGCAGCGATTCCGGGTGGCTGATCGGAAGATATTGGGTCAGAGCAACAGCTTTCATGAGGCTTCTCCGGGTTGTTGGAACCTGTTTAGCGTTGGCTACGTGCCAGTAGAAAGACGTTAAAAACGCGCTCGGAACGCGTATTTACCACTTGTAAACTTCGCTTCCTCGATTGTTTCCGTTTTATCTAGCCCTGGTTTGCGAGACATCAAACAGATTTCTGGATAGGTGAACGCAGTGTGTACCAATGATGGATATGGATAAATCCAGTTTTTGGAATATGATTGTTGCCAATGGAAAACAATCGAATCCTGCCTGATGAGCTGGCGGCAATGGCGATCTTCGCGACCGTTGTGGAAGCGGGCAGTCTGACCCTGGCTGCGGAGCGTCTTGAACTATCCAAATCGGCTGTGAGTAAGAGCCTGGCATGGTTAGAAGGCAAGCTTGCCGCGCGATTGTTGCAGCGTACTACCCGACGCCAATCGCTTACCGAAGTAGGGCAAGCCTATTTCGAGCATTGCCGTCGTATGCTCGCCGAGGCAGCGGAAGCGCGCCAGGCGGTCGATCGCCTGCATGCCGAGCCTGTAGGGGTGTTGCGTGTGTCCGCGCCGGTGAGTTTTGGCAGCCAGCATGTTGCGCCATTGCTACCCGAGTTGCTTGCCCGCTACCCGGCTTTGCAAATCGACCTGGTATTGAACGACCACTTGGTTGATCTTGCCGAGGAAGGGTTTGACCTGGCGGTACGGGTAAGTGACCAACCCGCGGACTTACTAGTAGCCCGTACGTTGGCGCCAATACGTTGGGTGATTTGTGCAAGCCCAACCTACTTGGCGCGTTACGGTACACCTGAGCGGCCGCAAGACCTTAGCGTGCATGCCTGTCTGACTTACCCTTTACTGACCCCAAGCGGCGTATGGCCTTTTATGCATGATGGCCAGCGGATCGTGATGCCAGTGCAAGGGCCATTGCGTACCAATAGCAGTGTTGCATTGATGGCAGCTTGCGTAGGGGGAGCGGGGTTGACGCGTTTACCGACTTTCAGCTGCGGAAATCTGCTCGCAAGCGGTGAATTGGTGGCGGTGCTACAAGACTATGCTGTCCCACCCCAGACCGCGACAGCGGTCTATTTACCGAACCGGTATCAGTCTCCCAAACTGCGGGCATTCATTGATTTTATGCGTGAACGCATGGGTGCAGGTCAAACAACACCTTCCTGGGATGCTTGGTTAACGGCGAAGTGAGAACCTGTTTATGATCCTACTGCGCAGCTGTGATCAGGGCTTATGTGCTGCTCGAAATCCTCATGTCCAAAAGTACACTCCGGTTTCTGCGCTGCACCCTGCTGACAGCTGCTCGCTACAGATCGTGAGCAGGTTCTAAGTGTGGGAATAATTCTTTCATTGGAACAGTAAAGATTTATGGAAGACACTTCAGTGAATGAAATAGATATTCCAAAACTGATCAAGTTACATCGGCTAGCCGTTTGGGTTGCGATAGCTAGCTTTATTAGTATGTGCACGCACATTTATGCCAGTTTGGCGGTGCTGCCATTTCAACTCTACTGTGCTGTGCGAATAAGCCGAGCGATAAAACTGAGGTGGTGGGTACAGGTTGTGTATGTTCTTCTGATGTTGATTCCTTTTGTAAGTACATTGGCTGTACTGTCACTCAGCAATAAAGCCGGCAAGTTATTGAAACGTGAGGGAATCCCAATTGGCCCTATGGGCTTCAAGGTTGGAAAGGAGGATACGGTGAACTATTCCATGGAATTACTACGGGCAGCAGATGCTAAAGACTCGAATAAGGGAGCTGAAGTCCTCGAAGAGGAGCTTAAAAGCCGTAGACAAGATTAATTAAATCTTTGACGGGCAGTAAAAAGCCGCCAATTTGGCGGCTTTTTACTGGACTAACGACTTACTTCAATACAGCGATAGCGGCATCGTAGTTGGGTTCATCCTTGATCTCGGCAACCAATTCGCTGTGGATAACCTTATTGGCTTCATCCAACACGACAACTGCACGAGCGGTGACACCAGCCAATGGGCCGCCTGTGATCTCAACACCATAGTTGCGGATAAAGTCGCGGCCACGCATGGTCGATAAAGTCACAACGTTCGATAGACCTTCCGCACCGCAGAAACGTTTCTGGGCGAAAGGCAGGTCGGCGGAAATGCACAACACCACCGTATTGTTCAGCTTGTCGGCCTGAGCATTGAATTTACGGGTCGAGGTGGCGCAGGTGGGCGTGTCGATACTTGGGAAGATATTCAATACCTTGCGTTTGCCGGCATAGTTTTCCAGCGTGACATCGCCGAGGTCGGCATTGACCAAAGTAAAGGCGGGCGCAGTGCTGCCTACGGTAGGGAAAGTGCCATTTACGGGGACTGGGTTGCCGCCAAGGGTAACGGTGGACATTGCATGCTCCAATTTCAGGGGTTAAAAAACACCAATCCCGCGTGCGCGGGAATGGTGTTGGGTACTATTACTGCTGTTCGAAGCAGGTAGCTGATCAGCTTGCTGCGGCTGCCGCCAACATCGCTTCGGCCAGTTTCTCGTAATTAGGTTCAGAGTTCACATCCATAACCAGTTCGGCATACAGGACGTTGTCGTCTACATCGAGACCAAAGAGCGCAGTCGCCATCATGCCTGATAAAGGAACATCGGTGATCATCACACCGTAGTCCTTATGGAAATCCCTCCCCCGCATGGTGGAGAGCAGCTGTACCTTGCGCATACCTTCGGTAGCGACGATACGGCCCAGTGCATAAGGCGTATCGATGGATACGACAAAGCATTTGGCATTGGGGAAACCATCTGCAATGGCTTCGAGGCGGCGGGCTATCTTCAGGCCAATTTCTGCGTCCACGCTTGGCACCACGGCGATGACTTTGCGTCGTCCGATGAATTTGGCCAGTGGCACATCGGCCAGGTTGGTGTCAACCAGCATAAAGCTCGGCGCATTATCGCCGACGCGGGGAAAACGGCCACCTACACCAAGGGGTTCGCCGTTCAGTAGCACAGTGGCCATGTCTTGTGTCCTCCGGTTAATCGCCTCTGCAGTATTGACAGCGATAGCGCTGAAAGCAAGGTGTGGGCTTGTCCGGCGAGGTACTGATTAATGAGGTTTGTGACAAGACGAAGGTTCTATCACCGGTGGACTCAGTTCGATTTCGGATAGAACCAATAAAGTGAGTAACCGCTTGATTTCATAGCGCCCAGATCAAGCTGCAAGAAGACGCGCAGGTCTGCCCCAGCACCCAACGAGGCTGGCAATGGTGTGGGCTGGCCATCGGCTTGTGGGGCAATATATTGGTCCGGATTGAAAACCTTACGTGCCACGATGCGGTCGTTGTCATCCGTCAACGTCAATTCCAACAATGGTAATGCCTGGGCAAAGTGGGCTTGGTTGCGCAGGGTGGCATTCAGTTGAATCAGGCTTGAATGATCGGGCACATAGGTCAGCTCGTTCCATTCAGTACGCAGTAGTTCTGCCCGGGCGGGAAGTTGCAATGTGCAGCCTACTTGCGCACAAAACCGTTCCAGTTTTGGCTCGATGCCCGGTAGTTGGATGGCAATTTCAGTACGGTAGCGCAGCGTGAGCTGGCCGAGCAACAGGATGAGAGCCAACAGGGCAGGGATACTCCACAACCAACGCCATGGAGATGGGGCGGTGGGGACACGCAGCAATGCCTCATCTTCGGCAGTGAGGATAGGCCGGTAATTCGGTGGGGAGGGCGGTTCTGAACGCCCATGGGGTGTAACCACCGATGCTGGTGTGGCGATCAAGGTAGGCGCCAAGGCTGCAGCCAGCCGGGCCTCGGTTTCCTCATTCACATGCTGTGTCCAGCGCGCAAAGGCTTCAGGCGATATGTCATCGTCTGTACCGACAGCAGTGATTTCTATCGTCTGGGTTTCCTGCTCTTCGGGGTTTGCCGCATCCTTTGCTGGTGCTGGTGCTGGTGCTGGTGCTGGTGCTGGTGCTGGTGCTGGTGCTGGTGCTGGTGCTGGTGCTGGTGCTGGTGCTGGTGCTGGTGCAGAAATCGCGGCCGGTGTGGTGTCAAGATCAAGCGATGGGAAGCTGAGGCTGGGCTCCCGCCTGCTGCTTCCATGTGTGGTCTGAGCAACCGGGCATGGCGTTGCAACAGGTGTATTTGACGCCTGCTTTAGAGGCGCATGGTGTGATGGTGCACGCTCTTCTACGTCAGCAGAATGAGCGGCTTTATGCGAGCCGGTTACATCTTGCGTAACAAGGCCCACGTCCTTGGCATGAATCGCATCCTCGGTGTGGGGTGCCACAGGCTGCGGAACGATGGGGCTCGTCGTTTCGACAGGTTTGGGTGTGCCTGACGCTGGCGACTTGGCGGGTTCCTTGTGGGTATCGCCAACAAAATGCGTACGGGCATCAAAAACGAAGGCGCAGCGGCCACAGCGCACCTTGCCGTCGAAAGCGGACAGGTGCGTATCGGTAACGCGAAAACTGGTGCGACAGTTAGGACAACGCGTGACGTGGTACATGGCGGGGATTCTAGCGGGCCTCCGCTGGTGTGCAAGCGCTTACTTGCGCATGCCGGCAATACGTACCCAACCTTCTCGTTCTGCGGATACGTTCAAAGTGAAATTTGGCGCATAGATAGCGATGATATCGTCCGCCTGCTCGGCCAGAATACCGGATAACACCAGACGACCACCTGGGCGGCAACGGCTGGCTAGCAACGGCATCAGCATCTTGAGCGGATTGGTCAGAATATTGGCGACAACAAGGTCATACACTCTTTCTGGCGCAGCATTAGGTAAGAAGAATTGCGCCTCCACATGGTTCTGCTCGGCATTTTGTTGGCTGGCAACCATGGCCTGGGTATCAATGTCCACGCCATGTACTTCACCGGCCCCTAGTAATTTGGCGGCGATAGCCAGAATGCCGGAACCACAGCCATAGTCGAGTACGCTTTCGCCGGTCTTTACCTCGGCGTCCAGCCATTGCAAGCATAGCCAAGTCGTAGGGTGGCTGCCGGTACCAAACGCCAGACCGGGGTCGAGCGCAATATTGATCGCATTGGCGGTTGGCTCATGCCAAGTAGGGGTGATCCATAACCGGTCGGATACCTGGATAGGGTCGAATTGTGACTGCGTCAGCCTTACCCAGTCCTGCTCCTCCACACGGTTGATGGTGTGGCGGGGTGGCGTGATGCCAACTACATTGGCAGCGCCCGTTACCATGAGTTCCGCATTGCTATGTTCTTCTAACAGCGCAACCACGACGCTTTCATCCCAGAGCTGTTCGAGTGGCATGCCTGGTTCGCCAAAGATGGGTTTTTCCATTTCGGTGCCGGCAGCGGCATCTTCGATGCTGACGCTCAGCGCGCCAAGGTCGAACAAAGCATCCGACAGGGCTTCAGCGTGTGTGGAATTAGCGTGAATACGCAGTTCTTGCCATGGCATGGCGGACTCCGGAAGAAAAAACAATGGCCGGGTTGAACTTCAACCCGGCCGGTGCGGATTTTACCACTCAAGCGCACTATCGACAGAACCGCTTAAGCGGATCAATTGAAACGTAGTACCTGATGGGGCTGGCATCCTAGCCTTTGGACTCGGCCAACAGGTGCTCCAGGTAATGAATGGACGTGCCACCTTTGATAAAGCCCTTATCGTTGAACAGCACCTGATGCAGCGGGATGTTGGTTTTGATGCCTTCAATCGCCATTTCCGACAATGCAATCCGCATCCGCGCCATGGCTTGTTCGCGGGTATCGCCAAACGCAATCACCTTGCCCACCATCGAGTCATAGTTCGGCGGCACGGTATAGCCCTGGTAGATATGCGAATCAACACGAATGCCCGGGCCGCCGGGGGGATGGTAAGTCGCTATCTTGCCCGGACTGGGGATGAACTTGAACGGGTCTTCGGCATTGACCCGGCATTCCATTGCATGCCCCTTCAGGATGATGTCCTTTTGTACGAAGCGCAGTTTCTCGCCCGCAGCAATGCGGATTTGCTCCTGCACAATGTCGATGCCGGTAATCTGTTCCGTGACAGGGTGTTCCACCTGCACGCGGGTGTTCATTTCAATGAAGTAGAACTCACCGTTCTCGAACAGGAATTCGAAGGTACCAGCCCCTCTGTAACCGATACGGCGGCATGCTTCGGCGCATGCTTCGCCCACTTTCTTGCGCTGTTTTTCGGTAATGCCAGGTGCAGGGGCTTCCTCGATGACTTTTTGGTGGCGACGCTGCATTGAGCAGTCACGCTCACCGAGGTAGATGGCGTTACCGTACTCGTCGGCAAGTACCTGAATTTCGATATGGCGTGGGTTCTCCAGGAACTTTTCCATATACACCGTGGGGTTGCCAAAGGCAGCGCCAGCTTCGGTGCGAGTCATTTCCACCGCTTTTATCAGATCTTCCTCGGCGCGTACAACCCGCATACCACGGCCACCGCCACCACCGGCCGCCTTGATGATGACAGGGTAGCCTACCTTACGGCCGATCTTGAGCATTTCGTCAGTGTCGTCCGGCAGTGCACCATCCGAACCGGGTACACAGGGCACGCCTGCGGCTTTCATGGCGTCTTTGGCGGAAACTTTGTCGCCCATCAGACGGATCGAATCGGGACGTGGTCCGATAAAGACGAACCCAGACTGTTCCACCCGCTCGGCAAAGTCTGCGTTTTCGCTCAAAAAGCCGTAGCCAGGATGTATGGCTTGTGCATCGGTGACTTCTGCTGCAGCGATGATGGCAGGAATGTTCAGGTAGGACTGTGTGCTGGGAGCGGGGCCGATACAAACCGATTCATCAGCCAGTTTTACATACTTGGCTTCACGGTCGACTTCGGAATGCACCACGACTGTCTTGATGCCCATTTCGCGGCATGCGCGCTGGATGCGCAATGCGATTTCACCACGATTGGCGATTAGGATTTTTTCAAACATGGATCACTCCGTGAGGGGTGAGGAGCACGGGATGAAGCGGGCGTGCAAGAACGCCTTATCTGCTCCAACGCGCATACCTCACAGAATTCAACCAATCACAAACAATGGTTCGCCATATTCAACTGGTGTGCCATTTTCGACTAGAACGGCCTTGATGACACCAGACGTCTCAGCCTCGATTTCGTTCAAGAGTTTCATGGCTTCGATGATACATAGCGTATCACCGGCGTTAACTTGCTGACCTACTTCTGCAAACGGTTTTGCACCCGGGCTGGCTGAACGGTAGAAAGTACCAACCATGGGGGACTTCACGGGCGTGCCTTCCGGCAACCCGCTGGCTACAGGCGTGGCGCCAGTGCCGGTGGTGGCTGGAGCTGCAGTTTGGGCGGAAGGGGCGATGAAATGCTGGGCGGGCGGGGACGCAAACATGATTGGTTGCGTATTTTGATTGACGCGGGTGATGCGTACTTTCTCTTCACCTTCAGTTACTTCGATTTCGGCAATACCGGACTCTTCTACGAGGTCGATTAACTTTTTGAGCTTGCGTAAATCCATGCCCATTCCCTTAAGTAATTTTGTATTGGTACGTATGCCCAGCCCCCTGAACGAGTTCAGGTTGACTGATTACGCTTGAGATAGTCAATTGCGTGTTCAAGGGCATAGCTGTAGCCAGCTGGACCCAAGCCACAGATAACGCCCACTGCAAGGTCCGAAAAGTAGGAGTGATGCCGGAAAGACTCGCGTGCGTGGACGTTGGAGAGATGGACTTCGATAAAGGGCAACTTTACGGCTGCAAAAGCATCGCGCAGGGCAATGCTGGTGTGTGTGAAGGCGGCTGGGTTGATGATGATAAAAGCAGTTCCATCATCAAAGGCTGTATGCACACGCTCTATCAGGGTTGCTTCGCTATTGCTCTGGAGTGTTGTACAGGCGTAACCCGCGGCAGCCGCCTCATTGCAAAGGCGGTTGTTGATGCTGTCCAGCGTTTCGGCGCCGTAATACTGTGGTTCACGTCGCCCAAGCATATTCAGGTTTGGGCCGTGCAGTATCAGGATGGTGCTTTTCTGTCCAGCCAAATTGTGCAGGTTCGGCTTCGTCATGGCCGCGAGTTTGCCGCAGATGGCTGCACGTTGTCTATTATTCGCCGAAAATTAGGTCAAGCAATTGCTCGAAATTTGTTGCTTCGATAGGCAGGATCTCAGGTTCCGCGCGGTTTTTGGCATTTATGGTGCCATTGTTCTAATGGCCGCGGGTTGATGAGAGGTGCTGATATAATGTCGCCTTTTCCCTGCAGTTCGCTTCTTTTTCCTCTAAATGCAGCTTTCCGATTTCGATTACGACTTGCCAGAGCGATTGATTGCTCAGTTCCCACCCGCCACGCGTGGTGCTAGCCGCCTGCTGCATCTACCGGTTCCGACGGGTTTATACGATAGGCAATTTTCCGATTTGCCGCAGTTACTACGCGCAGGGGATCTGCTGGTACTGAATGATACCCGGGTGATCAAAGCGCGCCTGTATGGTCATAAAGACAGTGGTGGTCAGATTGAAGCGATGGTTGAGCGTGTCACGGGACAGTACGAAGTACTGGCTATGATACGTGCCAGCAAGTCGCCCAAACCTGGCACATGGCTGGTATTTGGTGGCCAGTGGCGTGCGCAGATGGTGGCGCGACAGGGAGAATTCTTCCAACTGCGTTTTGAACAGCCTGCGTTGGGTGTATTGGAAGCTGCAGGTCAGTTGCCATTACCACCTTATATTGAACATCAGCCAGATAGCGCAGATGCAGAGCGCTATCAGACCGTCTTCGCACGTGAGCCCGGTGCTGTGGCTGCGCCCACGGCTGGTTTGCATTTTACGAAAGACATGTTGGCGACACTAGCCCAGGCTGGCGTGGCGCATGCAAGATTGACGTTGCATGTGGGAGCCGGCACTTTTCAGCCGGTGAGGGTGGAGAATCTGGCAGAACACCGTATGCACCACGAGCGCTATGTAATTCCTGAGGAGACGCTGTCGGCTATCGCGGCCACCCGTGCTCGTGGCGGACGTGTCATCGCGGTGGGGACGACCAGCTTGCGGGCCTTGGAAGCAGCCTGCAGAGGGGGTGACTTTGCTGAGCCTGAGGGGGATACGGACATCTTTATTACTCCCGGTTATTGTTTCCGTGCAGTTGACGCCTTAATCACGAATTTCCATTTGCCCAAATCGACGTTGCTGATGCTGGTGTCAGCCTTTATGGGTTATGAGCGTATGCGAGCTGCTTACGCGCACGCAATTGAGGCCGAGTATCGTTTTTTCAGCTATGGCGATGCGATGCTGTTGGAACGGATTTAAGATGATAATCGTCGTCTGCCTGCCATAATTTGCCTATGTCCGAGCCAAGTACGATGCCTCCGCGCATCGCTTTTCTGCCGCGTAATGAGGAAGGTCGCGATTTTATCGTCGGCGATCTTCATGGCTGCCGGCGGGACTTGGATATTCTGCTGATATCGGTTGGATTCGATCCACGTCGTGGAGACAGGTTGTTTTCCTGCGGTGACTTGGTCGACCGTGGTCCAGATGCTATGGGATGTTTGAATCTGCTGCGTCAGCCCTGGTTTTACGCGGTGCTTGGCAACCACGAACAGATGCTGCTGAATGCCATGGATGGCGATGATGATGCGATCGCGTTATCAGTGGCCAATGGAGGTGGATGGGCGCTGGGCCGTATCTTAAAAAAGGACCCAGCCTTGTTTGCCGCGGCGCAGGTATTGCGTCGTTTGCCACATGTCCTGGTGGTGGGGCCAGGCACACTGGAGCGATTCAATGTGGTGCATGCCGCGCTGCTTGAATCGCCTACGGGTAAAAAGCTATATAGAGACGCCGATTTGGATGCGCGGCTTGCGGATGCCGATAACAAAGTCGTAGAGCGTCTTATCTGGAGCCGTACCCTGGCCGATGAGGCTGCCGGGGCGGTAATGGCCAAGGAGCCGGCCAGCTGGATGAATGGTTTGTCGATTACCTATTGCGGCCACAGTCCTGTGCCGCATCCTATTATTTTCCACTCGCATTGCCATCTTGATACCGGAGCGGGTTACGAGGGCAATGTTTATGTAGGGCGGCTTGATAGTGGTGCGCGGATGCGCCTTACCCTCGCCGAGCACCGGGGCAACGAGCCCGTTTTCTATACCCGTTGAATCCTATTTTCTTAACCCAATTGCGCGCCGGACTGTGTATCCGGTTGCGCCAGGAGTCTTGTTATGCCGGAAAACGGCTTGAAGTTCACGCTTAAAACCACCAGTCATGGTGCTCGTCGCGGTAGTGTGGAGTTAAACCATGGTGTGGTGGAAACCCCTGTATTCATGCCGGTAGGTACGTATGGCACGGTCAAAGCCATGTCTCCGCTGGAACTGAATGAAATCGGCGCCCAGATCGTCCTGGGGAATACTTTCCATCTTTGGCTCCGGCCGGGCTTGGAAGTGATCGATGCCCATGGTGGGCTGCATAAGTTTATGGGGTGGGATAAGCCGATCCTGACAGACTCAGGTGGCTTTCAGGTTTTCAGCCTGGGTGCGCTGCGTAAGATTACTGAGGATGGCGTGAAGTTTTCTTCCCCGGTCAATGGCGACAAGCTGTTCCTGACGCCTGAAATCTCGATGCAGATACAAAAGAGCCTTAATTCCGACATAGTCATGATTTTCGATGAGTGCACACCTTATCCGGCAGACGAAAAGACAGCGGCGGCATCCATGCGTATGTCAGCCCGCTGGGCGCGTCGTTCCAAGGATGAGTTTGCGCGGTTGGAGAACCCCAATGCGTTATTTGGTATTGTTCAGGGCGGTATGCATGAACGCCTGCGTGACGAAAGCCTTGCTGGTTTGCAGGATATCGGTTTTCACGGTTACGCGATTGGCGGCCTAAGCGTAGGTGAGCCGAAGGAAGAGTTCACGCGTGTCCTGGCTTATACCGCACCTAAGCTACCTGTAGATAAGCCACGTTATCTGATGGGGGTGGGTACGCCGGAAGATCTTGTTTACGGTGTAAGCCAAGGTGTGGACATGTTCGATTGCGTGATGCCAACGCGTAACGCCCGAAATGGGTGGCTGTTTACCCGCTTTGGTGACGTCAAGATCAAGAACGCCCGTTTCAAGAATGATGTACGGCCATTGGATGAAAGCTGTGCGTGTTACGCTTGCCAGAATTTCAGCAGGGCTTATTTGCATCACCTTTTCCGGACCGGAGAGATTCTTGGGGCTCGGCTCAATACTATTCACAACCTTTATTACTACCAATGGTTGATGGCAGGTATGCGCGCCGCGATCGAAGCCGATACGTTTGACGAGTTCGTGTCGCGGTTCCATGCAGAGCGTGGTCGTGGTATCGAATAAGCACTGTGGTTTTATATGTTGGCCGACTGAATATGGTTGAACCAACGTGAAATCTGGTGTTCAAACGCCTTTGACAATCTAATGCTGGCTGGCGGCAGTTCGCGGTGTTGATGCCATCGTTGCCTATGGCAAATACCGATGGGTGGATTTTGCCCACCGGCACGGCTAGAATGCCCCGCCTGTTTTCCAAGAAATGATTCGCGATCTGTTGCGACCAATTGCCAACAGGGTGAAGCGCTGGAATCGGTGTGTACTGCCGAGTACACATGGGTTTTGAGTTGCGTATGAATCCTGGTTGCCATTGTGTAGCAATGGTTGTGAGCAGCTTCTTTTAAATATGTAGTTCTGTTTACTGAGACTTTTTATGCTGATCACCCCCGCTTACGCCGCCCCCGCTCAACCGGCTGGCTTTGAGCTGATGTCCTTCGTGCCGATGATTATCATCTTCGTGCTGTTCTATTTCCTGCTGATTCGTCCGCAGCAAAAGCGCATGAAGGAGCAAAAAGCCATGATCGACGCCATTGCCAAGGGCGATGAAGTAGTAACCAATGGCGGGGTACTGGGTCGGGTCGTCAAGGCCAGCGAACAATACCTCACCGTGGAAGTCGCAGACGGGGTGGAGATGGTCGTACAGCGTGTCGCTATTGCGAACAAGCTGGAAAAAGGTACCCTGAAGGCGCAGCGTTAAGTTATCCACGGGCAGCTATCCGGTTGCCCGTTTCTTCTTTGGCTTTGCGGCCGCACAGTCTGTTTCTCGCCTATGAATCGATATCCTGTTTGGAAATACCTGATCATCCTGGCTGCCGTAGCGCTGGGCCTGGTCTATTCCGTGCCTAACCTCTATGGCGAAAGCCCCGCGGTGCAGATTTCCGGCGCGCGTTCGAGCATCAAGGTCGACAATGCCGTCATGGGTAAGGTCGAGCAGCTGTTGAGCAATGCAAAGCTGCAGCCGTCAGGTTTGTTCCTGGAGAACAACAGCCTCAAGGTGCGCTTCAAAGATGTGGATGTGCAGCTCAAGGCTAAGACCCTGATCCAGGAAAACATGGGTGAGAACTATGTAGTAGCGCTCAACCTGTTGTCGAATACACCGCATTGGCTGACATCGCTGGGCGCACACCCAATGTTCCTGGGGCTGGACCTGCGCGGCGGGGTTCATTTCTTGCTGGAAATCGATATGAAAGCCGCAGTGGATAAGGCTTTCGAGCGGATTGCCGGTGATGTGCGGCGGGAGTTGAAGGACAAAAAGATTCGTGCCGGTGCGATCAAGCGTGGCACTAATGGTGTGGAAGTGCAGTTGCGTGATGCAGAAACACTGCGCGCCGCACGTAGTGCCATCGAAAAAGCACTGCCTGTCGTTCAGATTACCGAGCAGTCGACCTCAGGTAATTTCAACCTCAAGTTGACGCTGACTGAAACAGAGCTGCTTCGTATCAAGACAGATGCCGTCAAACAGAACATCGCTACCCTGCATAACCGGGTGAATGAGCTGGGTACTACGGAACCCATCATCCAGCAGCAAGGGCTTGAACGTATCGTAGTGCAGTTGCCTGGTGTGCAGGACACAGCCCGTGCCAAGGATATTCTCGGTCGTACCGCTACCTTGGAAGTGCGTATGGTAGAGGATGACCAGTCCAAGTTGGCCGAGGCGCTCAATGGCAATGTGCCAGCGGGTTACGAGTTGATGGATGAGTTGGACCCGCGTGGTAACCGGCGGATTCTGGTAAAGCGTGAGGTTGAACTGACTGGCGAGAATATCAACGATGCCCAGGCAGGGTTTGACGACCATAACCAACCTGCGGTGCATATCAACCTCGATAGCGGGGGCGCGAATATCTTCCGTCAGCTGACTGCAGAGAATATTGGTAAGCGCATGGCCATGATCCTGGTCGAAAAGGGCAAAGGTCAGGTGGTGACTGCGCCAGTTATCCGTGGTGAGATTGGCGGTGGGCGTGTACAGATTTCCGGTGCGATGAGCACTGCGGATGCCAACGACACAGCGCTGCTTCTGCGCGCCGGTTCGTTGGCGGCGCCAATGGATATCGTAGAAGAACGCACTATCGGTCCAAGTCTGGGTAAAGAGAACATCGAGAAGGGTTTCAATTCCACCTTGTACGGCTTTGCCGCCATCGTGGTGTTCATGGTGATCTACTACCGAGTGTTTGGTGTGACGGCATCGGTTGCGCTGGCTGCCAACGTGCTGTTCCTGATTGCATTGCTGTCCATGCTGCAGGCCACACTGACCTTGCCGGGTATTGCAGCTATTGCGCTGACCTTGGGTATGGCTATTGACTCAAACGTGCTGATCAATGAACGGATTCGCGAAGAGGTGCGCAATGGCGCGCCGCCGCAGACGGCGATTAAAGCCGGTTACGAGCATGCCTGGGCAACCATTCTCGATTCAAACATCACTACGTTGATCGCCGGTGTGGCATTGCTGATCTTCGGTTCTGGCGCTGTCCGTGGTTTTGCCGTGGTGCATTGCCTTGGCATCCTCACTTCGATGTTCTCGGCCGTGGTGGTATCGCGCGGCCTGGTTAACCTGATCTACGGTTATCGCCGTAAAGTCAGCAAACTCGCCGTATAAGCCGGAAGAATCGCCATGTTGGAAATGTTCCATTTCAAAAAAGACATCCCGTTCATGAGCTACGGGAAGCTGACGACGACGATCTCGTTGCTCACCTTCCTCCTTGCCGTGTTCTTCCTGGTGTACAAGGGTCTGAACCTGAGTATTGAATTCACAGGCGGTACTGTGCTGGAAGTACGCTACAGCCGGCCTGCCGATCTGCTTGAAGTGCGCCATCAGGTTGAATCGTTGAATCTCAGCGGCAAGAACACCGAGATTGTTGTGCAGGCGTTGGGCACGAGCCGTGACATCATGATTCGTCTGCCCAATGTTTCGGGTACCAGCAGCGCTGCGCTCTCAGAGAAGGTCATGAACGAGTTGCGCAGGAGCGATGCGCAAGTCGAGCAGCGCAAAGTGGAGTACGTAGGCCCATCTGTTGGTGAGGAGCTAGTTACGCATGGTTTGACTGCGTTGGCGATAGTTTGCCTTGGCATCATCATTTACTTGGCTATTCGGTTCGAGTGGCGTTTTGCTGTTTCAGCCATCATCGCCAACTTGCATGACGTGGTGATCATCCTCGGTGTGTTTGCCTTCTTCCAGTGGGAGTTTTCGCTGACGGTACTGGCTGCTGTATTGGCAGTGCTTGGCTATTCGGTGAACGAATCGGTGGTGGTGTTCGACCGGATCCGTGAAAACTTCCGCAAAGCCGGTCTGCGCGGCAAGACAGTGCCAGAGGTAATCGACAACGCCATCACGGCCACCATGAGCCGTACGGTTATTACCCACGGTTCGACCGAAATGATGGTTCTGGCGATGCTGTTCTTCGGTGGCACTGCATTGCATGGTTTTGCCATGGCGCTGACCATCGGCATCGTGTTTGGTATCTATTCCTCAGTGTTGGTGGCCTCGCCACTGTTGCTGCTGTTTGGCGTGACGCGCGAGAACATGATCAAGCCGGTTAAAGTCAAAGAAGAAGCGGTCGTTTAAGAACAGGTTCTAAGTCACGAAGTATTGCTCTGCCACACTGCCCGAGCTTGGTGCATGTACGGTTTGTCGTACCTGTGTCTTGCTTGGGCAGTTTGCTATTTGGCTTTGAACAAGTCTTTGGAAGCAGCATGTGGCTTGCTATCCCCTTATCGGGTCTTGTTCAGTATCTTTCTATACCCAGGTACATTCCGGTTCTCGTGCTGTATTTCGCCCAATTCAGGGTTGCGCGACAAATTTCAGATAGTTGCCTGAATCCGCCGTCACTTGATAGACCGTAATAACTCAATGCTAGAAGCTCGCGATGGACTTTAATCTGATCGATATTATTCTTAACCTCGACGTGTTTCTGGGCCAGATGGTGAACCAGTACGGTCCATGGATCTACCTCATTCTCTTTCTGGTGATCTTTTGTGAGACGGGTCTTGTTGTGATGCCGTTCCTGCCGGGGGATTCCTTGTTGTTTGTCGCCGGCGCGATTGCAGCAACGGGTGGGATGAATCCTTATGGTCTGGCCGCATGCCTATTTACGGCGGCCATTCTGGGTGACTCGCTGAACTATGTGATAGGTAAGCGTGCAGGGGAGCGGTTGTTCTCCAATCCGAATTCCAAGATATTCCGCCGCGATTATCTCGACAGTACAAAGGCTTTTTATGATCGCCATGGTGGGAAGACAGTCGCGCTGGCCCGCTTCTTACCGATTGTGCGTACCTTCGCCCCATTCGTTGCTGGTATGGCGGCGATGCCTTACCCCAAGTTTCTTTTCTTCAGTGTGCTGGGTACGCTGATCTGGGTCGGTTCATTGGTTACGTTGGGCTACCAGTTCGGCAGTGTGCCTTTCATCAAGGACAATCTGTCGGTGATGGTTGTTGTTGTTGTGGCTATTTCGTTCCTGCCCATGCTGATCAAGCTGGTGCATGCCAGATTGGCAAGCCGGCGAACTGCCTGAGCAAGTCATGGAAAGCTTTTACACCGACAAGAAACAGGTACGTCTTTCTTTCGAACGTGCCGCTGCCAGTTACGATGGTGCAGCCGTATTACAGCGTGAAGTGGCGGACCGGATGTTCGAGCGGTTGGAGCTGGTGAAGCTGGCCCCTACCCGGATATTGGATGCTGGCAGCGGTACCGGTTATGCCGGTCCGCGCCTCAGGGCGCATTACAAGGATGCGCGCTTGTTGGAGCTCGACCTGGCGTTGTCGATGCTGCAGGTGGCAGCGGGGAAGCTAGGGTTATTGGAGCGAGTGTTTCAGAAACGCAGCTGGCAGATTTGTGCGGACATTGAAGCATTGCCCTTGGCTGCCAATTCACTGGAGCTGGTGTGGTCCAGTTTGGCGATCCAGTGGCTGAACGAACCCGATACGGTATTTCGTGAATTCCACCGGGTGCTCAAGCCGGAGGGGTTGCTGATGTTCAGCAGTTTCGGCCCGGATACCCTGATCGAGATGCGGAGTGCTTTTTCGCAGGCCGATGCGCGGCCCCATGTGAATCGATTCATCGATATGCACGATCTGGGCGATGCCCTGTCACATGCGGGTTTCTCTGCTCCAGTGATGGACATGGAAAAGATTGTGCTGACATATAGCGATATGAAGTCCGTGATGCGGGACCTTAAAGCCATTGGTGCACACAATGTGGCGTTTGGCCGTGGCCGCGGCTTGATGGGGAAGACCGCTTTTCAGCGAGCCGAAGCGGCCTATGAGAAATTGCGCCGCGAAGGCAGGCTGCCCGCAACCTACGAAGTGGTCTACGGACATGCCTGGAAGCCTGCTCCCAAACCTGGGTTTGCTGATGGCCGCCAGGTTATCGAGTTCCGGCCGAGAACCAAATAATGGCGGGATACTTCATTACCGGCACGGATACCGAAGTCGGCAAGACCATGGTGACCTGTGTGCTGTTGCGCGAGCTCGCCAAGTCCGGGCATCGAGTGGTGGGTATGAAGCCCGTGGCTTCGGGGTGTGTACGCACCAGCACTGGGGAGCTGGAGAACGAAGACGTCGTGGCCCATGCACATGCAAGCAATGTCGAGGCGGCTTTATCGCTGCGCAATCCCTATGCATTTGAACCGCCCATCTCGCCACATTTGGCGGCGGCGGCGGTTGGGGTGACCTTGGACCTGGATTTGTTGCGTGAAAGCCACGAAAAATTGGCCGAACTCGCCGACCTCGTATTAGTCGAAGGAGCGGGTGGTTGGCTTGCTCCTCTGGACGATAACCGAACTATGGCAGACTTGGCGGCCATATTGAAATTGCCGGTGATTTTGGTGGTGGGATTGAGGCTCGGTTGTCTCAATCACGCAATGCTAACGGTAAAAGCCATTCGAGACAGTGGGTTAGCGTTAGCGGGTTGGGTAGCGAATTGTATCGATCCTGCCATGCCCGCCCGCGATGCGAACTTGGCATACCTAGATGCACACATTCCCGCCCCTCGCTTAGGGATGGTTCCCTATATACCTGACGGCAAAAAGTTCGAATTTAACCAAGAGCAAATATTCGGTTTTTTACCAGAAATGCTTATCAAATAAGGACTTCTGGCGATTTTGTTCGTTGAGCCCCCTTACTACCTCTGCTAGCATTGATGCGACTTTTTGCCGCAGCGCAGACGCTGGTCTGTGTTGTGCGGTAGAGCAACACGACGCCGGAATACCGGCGCAGAGGGAAACGACGCCCGCGGGCGTGCCGTCATGGGGACAATATGAAGAACCGCGTATCCGGGCTGATTGCATCATTGCTGTTCGCTGTCAGTCACTCTGCCTTTGCCGAATACAAACTCAATCTACAAGCACCCGTTAATGACCTCGCCCGCGAGGTCTACAGCCTGCACACCTTTCTGTTGGTGATCTGCACGGTCATCTTCATCGTGGTGTTTGGTGTGATGTTCTATTCGATCTTCAAGCACCGTAAGAGCAAGGGCCACAAAGCCGCCAACTTTCACGAAAGTACGACTGTCGAGATCATCTGGACGATCATTCCCGTGCTGATTCTGGTTGCCATGGCCTGGCCTGCCACCAAGGTCATCATCGCCCAGAAGGATACTCGTGGCGCGGACATGACCATCAAAGTTACGGGTTATCAGTGGAAATGGGGCTATGACTATCTGGACGAAGGTTTCAGCTTCCACAGCCGTTTGAAGACGCCGCAGGACCAGTACGAGAACTTTGGCGGTGAAAAGCCGACCCGCAATACAGACTATCTGTTGGAAGTGGATAACCCGGTTGTGGTGCCGGTTGGTAAGCGTGTGCGTGTACTGCTCACCGCCAACGATGTGATCCATTCCTGGTGGGTGCCGGCTTTTAGTGTGAAGCAGGATGCGATACCCGGTTTTATCCGGGATACCTGGTTCATGGCCGACAAAGAGGGTGTTTACCGCGGTCAGTGTGTTGAGCTGTGCGGTAAGGACCATGGCTTCATGCCGATTGTGGTGCATGTGGTGAGCCAGGAGAAATACAAGACATGGGTTGAAGAGCAGAAGAAGATTGCTGCCGCGAGCCAGGACGATCCGAACAAGGTTTGGGTGCTGGCTGATATGAAGGCACGGGGTGAAAAGGTCTATCAAGCCAATTGTGCGGTGTGCCATCAGGCCAACGGTAAGGGCCAGGGTGCATTCCCGGCGTTGGATGGCTCAAAGATAGTGACGGGGCCGAAGACAGATCAGATCCACCTGGTGATGAATGGCAAGAATGCGATGCCAGCCTGGGGCAAGACCCTGTCTGATACCGAGATTGCCGCTGCCATTACCTATACACGCAATAACTGGGGCAACAGTACGGGTGAAGTGGTGCAACCCGCTGAAATCAAGACCGCTCGCCAGTAATGGCCGGATAGAGAGGACGAGAAGATGACGACCATAACGCACGCGCCTGAGGCTTCCCATGATGATCACCACGACCATCATCCGACAGGCTTGGCCCGCTGGGTGACGGCAACCAATCACAAGGACATCGGTACCTTGTATATGTGGTTCGCCTTCATCATGTTTATTTCTGGCGGCGTGATGGCCCTATGCATTCGCCTGGAGTTGTTCTCCCCTGGCTTGCAGTTCTTCAGGCCAGAGCTCTTCAACCAGTTCACCACGCTGCATGGCTTGATCATGGTGTTCGGTGCCATCATGCCGGCATTCACCGGGCTGGCTAACTGGCAGATTCCGTTGATGATAGGCGCGCCGGATATGGCGTTTGCCCGGATGAACAACTGGTCGTTCTGGCTCCTGCCGCCGGCAGCGTTGTTGTTGATGATCAGTTTCGTGGTGCCTGGTGGCGCTGCGGCTGCGGGCTGGACGCTCTATGCGCCGCTCTCAACCCAGATGGGCATGGGGATGGACCTGACCATCTTCGCCATCCACATCATGGGTATTTCTTCCATCATGGGTGCCATCAATATCGTCACCACCATCCTGAACATGCGTGCACCGGGCATGACCCTGATGAAGATGCCGATGTTCTGCTGGACGACGCTGATCACAGCGTACCTCCTGATTGCGGTGATGCCCGTATTGGCTGGCGCAGTGACCATGGTGCTGACCGACCGCCATTTTGGTACCAGCTTCTTCAATGCCGCCGGTGGTGGTGACCCTGTGCTTTATCAGCACGTGTTCTGGTTCTTCGGTCACCCCGAAGTTTACATCATGGCGCTGCCAGCGTTTGGCGTGGTCAGCCAGGTGATCCCGACCTTTTCGCGTAAGCCCTTGTTCGGCTATCACTCGATGGTGTACGCCACTTCGTCCATCGCCATTCTGAGCTTCATGGTCTGGGCCCACCATATGTACTCGGTTGGTATGCCGGTTACCGCCCAGCTCTTCTTCATGTACGCGACCACGCTGATTGCTGTACCCACCGGGGTGAAGGTGTTCAACTGGATCGCCACCATGTGGCAGGGGTCGATGAGTCTGGAAACCCCCATGTTGTTTGCGATTGGTTTTGTCTGTCTGTTTACGCTTGGCGGTTTGTCCGGCGTGGTGTTATCGATTGCGGCAGTAGATATCCAGCTGCATGACACCTACTACGTGGTGGCGCATTTTCACTATGTGCTGGTGGCTGGTGCGTTGTTCTCGTTGTTCTCGGCGGTTTACTACTGGCTGCCGAAATGGACCGGTTATATGTACAACGAGAAGATGGGCAAGTTCCACTTCTGGTGGTCGATGATCTGGTTCAACGTCACCTTCTTCCCCATGCATTTCCTGGGTCTTGCCGGTATGCCGCGCCGTATTCCAGACTACGCCACGCAATTTACCGAATTCAACACCATGGCCTCAGTTGGCGCGATGATGTTTGGCTTCGGCCAGCTGATTCTGCTGTACAACGTGATTCACACCATCCGTGGTGGGGTTGGCCCAGCTCCGCAACGCCCATGGGAAGGCGCACATACCCTGGAGTGGGAAGTACCTTCGCCTGCGCCATTTCACACTTGGGAAACCCCACCACCTGTGGAGTTGGTCGATAGATTGTCGGCTGCGCAAAAGCTGCATTGAGGAAGAAGGCGATGCAAAACAAGAACCTGCGTACTGGGTTAATTCTGGCCAGTATTGCTGTGGCGATTGGCCTCGGTTTCGTGGCACGCCTTTACTTCCTGGGGCACTGAGTTGAGTCGGCAGTTGAAAGACCAAAATGGCGTCATGGCCGAAAACCGGCGCACATTGACCAAGCTGTTGGTAGTGGCGGTTGGCATGTTCGGTTTCGGCTTTGCGTTGGTGCCGTTCTACGAAAAGATCTGTCAGGTTACGGGCATCAACAATCTGTTGCGGCCGGATGAGGTGATCAATACCCAGGTTGATACGCAGCGCACGGTGACCATACAGCTTGATGCCAACCTGCGCAGTGAGTTGCCTTGGCGTTTTGCGCCGGAACAGACCAGCTTGAAGGTTCATCCTGGCCAGCTTGTGCAGGTGATGTACGACATTGAGAGTAGTGCACCGCGCCCCATTGTTGGCCAGGCGATACCGAGTTATGGGCCGGGGCGGGCTGCGGAGTTCTTCAATAAGCTGGAGTGTTTTTGCTTTGCGCAACAGACCTTCCAGCCAGGTGAAAAACGGCGGATGCCGGTGGTTTTCGTGATCGACCCGAAGCTGCCGACAGATATTCATACCATTACCCTGTCGTACAGCTTCTTTGAAGTGGCAGGCACTGCCGCAAGTAAAAAACCGCCCGAAGCCTGAGGTTGACTATGGATACGCCACCCACTAAGCCCAGTATGAATCCCTTCAAGGCAATTGGCGCTGTGGTGGCGGCGTTTACCGGTATCCGGCGAGGAAATGATTCCAAAGGGGATTTGCAGAAGCTCTCCCCGATACAGATCATCCTGGCGGCATTGATATGCGCCGCAGTATTTATCGTCAGCCTGATTCTGCTGGTTCGCAGCATCGTGCCGAATTAGCGCAGGCTGACCAAGCTGAACAGAAATAAGAGGGCCGGCCACACCGGCGCATAAACGAGAACCCATCTGGGAGCAGACACAATATGGCAACGCATCAACCCGATTATTTTGTGCCGCAGCCATCCAAATGGCCTTTGGTTGGCGCTTTTGCGCTCTTCTTCATCGGATTCGGCGCTTCATTGGCAGTGAATGCCATCAGCCTGGGTTATGGCTCACTGGCTGTCGGTTTCGCCATTCTTATCTATATGTTGTTCGGCTGGTTCGGCGATGTAGTGAAGGAATCCCAAGGCGGGGTCTATTCCAAACGGGTGGACTTGTCTTTCCGTTGGGGCATGGGCTGGTTCATCTTCTCGGAGGTGATGTTCTTCGCAGCCTTCTTCGGCACCTTGTTCTACGTACGGACCATCTCGGTGCCGGAGCTCGGCAATATGGAGCACAAGTTGCTCTGGCCCGACTTCCGGTCCATGTGGCCGACATCGGTAGCACCAAACGGCACCGAGCCCTATGAGGTGATGGCAGCCTGGGGCCTGCCTGCCTGGAATACGCTGATCCTGCTGACGTCCGGGGTGACGTTGACGATTGCGCACTGGGGGCTGATGAAGAACAACCGTGGCCAGCTCAAACTCGGCTTGTTGGTTACCGTACTACTTGGCGCGCTGTTTCTGGGCCTGCAGGTGTATGAGTATTCACACGCTTGGGGACATATGGGGCTGACCCTTGCTTCGGGCGTGTATGGCGCGACCTTTTACATGATGACCGGCTTTCACGGCATGCACGTCTTTATCGGTGCGCTGATGTTGGCGGTTATGTATGCCCGTTCGCTAAAGGGGCATTTCACTGCCGAACACCATTTTGCTTTTGAAGCGGCAGCTTGGTATTGGCACTTTGTGGATGTGGTTTGGTTGATTCTGTTTGTGTTTGTCTACTGGCTCTAAGGACGATTCAGGGTCTGCTGTGCGTCAGCGATACGGCGTTGAAAACACCCTCAGAATGCTCATTTACTCTGTGTAAATTCCGCTTCCTCAGGTGTTTTCGCCTTGTCTCGCTTTAGCTCGCGAGACCTTTAAGATGTGCTTAAGCGCTTGTTTGCGATGAAGCGTGAGTAAGTGCCAGGACGGCTGAAAAGAAAATGGTGCAGCCTGTGCTGCACCATTTTGTCGCGATAGGCATTTATTCAACCGCCGTAGACCCCATGTGGTTGGATGTAGCCAAACTTGGCTGCCAGCATCAGTAGCAGGAAGAGGCCCACTGACATCGCTACCCGGATGGTCAGCGCTTTTACTGTTCTATCTGAACTGCCTTTGTGTTTGATCAGTGCAAAGAGTGCTGATCCAAGGGCGATCAGAATGCCGATGATCAACAGTACGATGATGATTTTCATAGTGAGCCGGTAGCGGTAGTAACAATCGTAAAGCTGAGTGTAGCCCCCCTTGTCTTCTCCTCGCCAGACCTTCCCTCTCTCATTTCGCCGCCCTACCTGGTTCATTGTGCTGGTTACGTTGGTGTTTGTTGCGCTGACTATACGGTTGGGTTACTGGCAGCTTGGCAGGGGGCAGCAAAAGGAAGCAATGGCGGCGCTGTTGGCGCAGCGGGATACTGTACCCGCTGCATCCTGGCACGGAGAACTGGGCGATACTGCCTGGCAGCGCAGATTTCTACTGACTGGTGTGTGGCAACCCCAAGGACAGATTTACCTGGATAACCGGGTAAACCAGGGTAGGGCGGGCTTTCATGTGCTTACGCCATTGGCTTTACCCGATGGGCGTTGGTTTCTGGTTAATCGGGGATGGTTACCCAAGCAGGTCGGTGTACCGCCGGCGGCGCTAGTACCTGGCGGACCTGTAACGTTGACAATCCGTCTGGTATCGCCACAGCAACACTACGTGGAACTGGCTACGGCGCAGACGCAGGGTGAAGTGTGGCAAAACCTTGATTGGAGCCGTTACCAAAAGCAGTTCCGGGTGCCTATGGTGGCTGCATTGGCTTACCAGCTTGAAGGCCAGGATAGTTTGATACGCAACTGGCCAACACCCGATCTGGGGGTGGAAAAGCATTATGGTTATGCTGGGCAGTGGTTTGTGTTTGCAGCGCTGGCTGTGGTGTTGTTTATTGTTTTGCATTGGAAGCGACCTACGCAATGAATCCTCCTGTACCTAGAGCCTCCAATGGCCGTTGGGCCCTGTTTGCCGTACTGGCAGTCGCGATTGCGCCGATATTGGCGTCCTACCTGACTTATTACGTGTGGAAGCCTGCTGGTGGTAAATCCTATGGTGAGCTGTTGCCCGTACAGCCGGTACCGGCATTCAAGCTGAGCACCCTTGAGGGTGCTTCCGCCAGCTTGGCCGATTTGAAAGGAAAGTGGCTATTGGTGATGGTGGACAGCACCCGGTGCGAGCAGTCGTGCCCCGATGCCTTGTATGCGATGCGCCAATATCGGTTGGCGCAGGGCAAGGAGATGGACAGGGTAGAGCGGGTATGGCTGGTGACAGACGCAGCACAGCCTTCGGCAGCCACGTTAAAGCAAGCAGATGGTATGCATATCCGGCGTGCGCTGGATCCTGTCCCTCTGCCCAGACAGCTTGATGGAGGCATTTACCTGATCGACCCATTGGGCAATCAGGTGATGCGGTACCCTCGTACCGCTGAGCCGCGAAAAGTCATCAAGGAATTGACCGGGTTGCTAAAGAACAACGAAAACATCGGTTAATCCACAAGGACTGTTGCAAAACTTCGGGTTCGATTCCTTGCGTGTGCCGGCATTGTCGGTAGGGAGGAGGAATCTGTGTAGGCTGTTTGCTCTAACTTGTTCGCGCTCTTACTGTGCAGTCGTGATCAGGGTTTATGCGCTACTCTGCACCCTGCTGACGGCTGCTCGTAACAGAGCGTGAACAAGTTCTGATAAGGCTGGGCAGCTGTGCTCAGAGCATGCTTGCCCATGTTAGGTAGTAGACAGGTTTCAATCGGTTTCATGCTTCACTGATCGTGCACTTATGTACAAGAAACTTACGTTGTTAGCTGCTGTTTGGACTTTTTGTCTGATCGTATTGGGTGCTTATGTACGCCTGTCTGATGCGGGTCTTGGGTGTCCAGATTGGCCGGGTTGTTATGGCAAGGTCACGCCACATCATGCGATTGACGAAATCAGCGCCGCCCATGCCGAGCAGCCATATGGTCCGGTAAGTCTGACCAAAGCCTGGAAAGAGATGGTGCACCGCTATTTCGCCAGTACCTTGGGCTTCCTGATCCTGGTGATTACCGTATTGGCGGTACGGCATCGGCAGAAGTTGCGGCAGTCACCGGCACTATCGGTTGCCACATTCTTTGTCGTCTGTTTCCAAGGGGCACTGGGGGCGTGGACAGTAACCATGCTGCTCAAGCCCGCAATTGTCACGTCGCATCTGATCGGTGGGATGACATTGTTGGCAATGCTGGTCTGGCTGAGTCTACGCCAGTACGACTGGGCCCTTATTAAGCAAGATGTACCCAATCTGCGGCTTCAAGCATTTTTCGGATTGATGATTCTGGCCTGCCAGATTGTTCTGGGCGGTTGGGTAAGTACGAACTACGCCGCACTTGCCTGTGTCGACTTCCCCACCTGCCAGGGCAGTATGGTGCCCACGATGGATTTTGCCGATGCATTCCATGTATTGCGGGAACTGGGGCAGACGCCGGATGGCGATATGTTGACCATGGCGAACCTGACGGCGATTCATTGGCTGCATCGCGTGGGGGCATTGGTGACGTTTTGTTACCTTGCCTGGTTGAGCTGGCGCCTATATCGCCGACAGGTATTGCGTGGTCTGGCTTGCGCCATTGCAGTGGCGCTATGCGTGCAGGTTGGATTGGGTATTGCCAATGTTGTCTTGCACCTGCCTTTGCTTGTGGCTGCGTTGCATAACGCCGGCGCGGCTTTTCTGCTGGTTTTGTTGGTCTGTTTGAATTTCCGCCTTGCGCACCGTCCTCGCGTTTTGTCGGTAAAAAGCGAAGTGGCAAGTGCTACCCGCCTGAGTGTTGGCGATACGGCAACCTCGGCGCGGTAAGTCTGTTCAAGCCCAACGCCGGGTTGCAGGTCGGAAATCAATAGAAGCTAAGAATGGAGTCCATGATGAGCAGCACTGCGATCCTGCGCAAAGCCCCACTTTCTTTGCGCACCAGCTTGCGTGAATTCCTGGCGCTTACCAAACCCCGAGTGGTGGCATTGATTGTGTTCTGTGCGGTGATCGGTATGTTTCTGGCAAGGCCAGATTTGCCGCCACTGCTGCTGGTATTGGCCGGGACAGTGGGCATCGCACTGGTGGCTGGTGCTGCTGCTGCTATCAATTGTCTGGTGGAGCAGAAGATCGACGCTGTTATGGCGCGTACCCGTGCCCGGCCTTTACCGCGTGGTCAGGTAACCAGCCAGCAGACGCTTGTTTTTGCCAGCGTGGTGGGTGGTTTCGGCCTGTGGTTGCTGTATGAGATGGTTAACCCGCTGACCATGTGGCTTACGTTGGCGACCTTTGTGGGGTACGCCATCATCTATACCCTGGTGCTTAAGCCGAATACCCCACAAAACATCGTTATTGGTGGTGCATCTGGGGCTATGCCGCCCATTCTGGGTTGGGCGGCTGTTACCGGTACGGTTAGTCACGACGCCTTGATTCTTTTCCTGATCATCTTCGCCTGGACGCCTCCACATTTCTGGGCCTTGGCGCTATACCGACGTGAGGAGTATGCCAAGGCAGGTTTGCCGATGTTGCCTGTGACGCATGGCGAGGCTTTCACCCGATTGCATGTGTTGCTCTACACCCTTATTCTCACTGCGGTCACCTTGTTACCTGTAGCGACCGGCATGAGCGGATGGATTTACCTGCTTGCAGCAGTGGTGCTTGATGTGATCTTCCTGGTTTATGCCTGGCGTATCTGGCGTAATTATTCCGATGCCTTGGCACGTAGTGCTTTTCGCTATTCCATTCTTTACCTCTCCTTGTTGTTTGCAGCGCTCTTGCTTGATCACTATTTGCCTTTTCCCCTGGTATAAAACCATGTGTCGTTCTTTGTTTACAGCAGCGCTGTTGGGGTTGCTGATTGCTATTACTGGCTGTGGTCAACAGGCCAAGCCGGTTTTTCAGTCTACCGATGTGACCGGTGCGCCGATTGGGGGCGAGTTTCGCCTGACTGGCCACGATGGCAAGCTGCGTAGTCTTTCCGATTTCAAAGGTAAGGCTGTGGTGCTGTTTTTTGGATTCACCCATTGTCCGGATGTCTGCCCGACGACGATGAGCGAATTGGCGATTGCGATGAAACAGCTGGGTGAAAAAGCGAATCAGGTCCAGGTACTGTTTGTCAGTGTCGACCCTGAACGCGATACGCCTACTTTGCTAAGCCAATATGTGCCTGCCTTCAATCCTGGCTTTATAGGGTTGACCGGTAGCCAGGAAGAAATCCGCGCAGTGGCCGATAAATTCAAGATCGTCTACCAGAAGTCGGCGCCGGGTGGTTCAAGCAATGCGAACAATTACACAGTCGACCATAGCGCAGGCGCATATATTATTGATAAACAAGGACAGCTAAGATTGTTTGTTAATTATGGTGCGGGTAGTGCTGTGTTTGCACACGATTTGGCGCTATTACTCTAAGAACTCGTTCACGAGCTAAATGGGAAAGCATTAACGGGCAAGCGAGCCTTGGCATGAATCCATATAATGGTAGCTGGGGCATATAAATGCCCCCTGTGTCCAAACCAATATCCTATGTGAGCTGTAAATACAGTGGCGGAACAGGACAACAACTCTGCGCAGGACAAAAGTGAAAGCGTCGAACTGATCCCGGCCGGGGTGGACGTGAGTGGATACCTGCTGCGTACACCGGTGGAAATCAGCTTTGTATTGCGTTCGCTCGCCCAGAAAAGCGATCTGGTGACGATCCACTTTGATCACGGGGCGCATTCTTTTCTATCGGCGCTGCTCGCGGTCGATACCAAACAGCAATGTTTCTGGTTTGATATCAGTGGCGTCGACGCGATAAACCGCGCACTCGTGCGGTCGGACCATGTGGTATTTGCTGCTGCGCCTGAAGGGGTGAAGATCCAGTTTGTACTGGCCGGCAGTGTGAGCCTGGACGAATACGACGAAAGGCCCGCATTCGTTGCGAGCTTTCCGTCAGACCTTATCAAGCTGCAAAGGCGCGAGTATTTCCGGCTTGATACACCAATAGGCCGGCCTATTTTATGTAAGTTGCCGCATCCAAATGGAAAGGTCTACGAATTGCCCTTGCATGATATTTCTGTCGGTGGGGTAGGTTTGTGGATGAGTGGTCCGGTGGATGCTGAGCTCACGCAAGTATTTTCAGAATGCCGGATTGATCTCGGTACATTTGGCATGATCGAGGTCAGCCTGGAGATACGCAGTATGCGCCAGGTCACCAAACGTGATGGCAGCATACAGACCATGGTCGGGACGCGGTATGTCAATCTGTCGAGGCAGACCGAGAACCTGCTGCAACGCTATATGGCCCAGCTGGAACGCGAACGGCATCAGCTTTTGCGTAACTGATCCAACAGCGTATCAGGTGTTGGGTAGGCCAGCCGCATACCCAGCTCGCGTTTCAACCGTGTGTTATCCAACCGCCGCGATTCCCGCATGAACGACCATAGCGCAGGCGATGCCGTCTGTTGTATCTGGGCGTAAGGCAGGCGTGGTGGGCGTGGCAGTTTGTAGGCATCTGCTACTTTGTCGAACCAGTCTCCCATTTTCCATTCACTATCGTCGCAAGCGTGGTAGACCCGCCCAGGCAGACCACGAAACAAAGCCAGACAACAAGCCATGGCAAGGTCATTCGCATGGATATGGTTGCTGTAGTTGTCATCGCTAGGGACTAGTACGGGCGTTGACTTTTCGATCCGCTGCAGAGGAAGGCGATTTGCAGCATAGATGCCGGGTGCGCGTAGTATGCTGATCCGACACCCGCTACGCCTTCCATAATTACGCAGAACAGATTCCGCCACTACACGCCGATGGGCGCGGTCTGACTCAGGGTGGCAAGGTCGACATTCGTTAAAGCGTATGCCGCTACAGTCGCCGTATACCCCGGTTGTACTGATGTAGACCAACCTGCGTGGTAGAATTGTGCACCGTGTGAGTGCCGCCAGCAGTCGAGATGTGCGTGGGTCGTCCTTGCTTTGGGGCGAAGGTGGGGCTGAGTGCAGGACATAGTCGGCCAAGCCTGCCAACCTTGCCAGACTGCTTGGATTATCGAGATCTGCCTGGATTGGCACCACTCCCTTGGCCCGTAACGCAGCGGCGCGTTCCCTACTACGGCAAAGAGTGTACACCCGAAAGCGCCTTGTCAGCCAAGGCAAGGCACGCTCCAGTACATCGCCGCACCCGATAATTAATAGTCTTCTTTGCATAGCGTCATTGTAATGGCCGATATGCTTCCAGATACGTAGGAATTCCATGGCCAGTCAGCTCACTATTGAACCGAGCAAACAGCAGATAACCGTCGAGGACGGTGAAACCATTCTTGAAGCCGCTATGCGGGTTGGGTTCAACATGCCCTACAGCTGCCGTAATGGAGCGTGTGGCGCATGCAAAGGCACAGTGTTGGCTGGCGATGTCCAGCACCGTGAACACTCGACCTCTGCGCTTAACGAAACCGAGCAGATGCAGGGCTTGGCGTTGTTCTGTTGTGCCGAGCCTGTGGGTGATGTAACGATTGAATGCCGAGAAATCCTCGCCACCAAAGATATCCAGATTCGTACCATGCCGTGTCGGGTCGAGCATATCGAGCGTGCGTCGCACGATGTCGCCGTGCTCTCGTTGAAGCTGCCTACCAACGAGCGGTTGCAGTTCCTGGCAGGCCAGTACATCGATATTCATACCAAGGATGGTAAGAAGCGCAGTTTTTCACTGGCAAATCGGCCGCATAGCGAGGGGTACCTGCAGTTGCATGTACGCTTGGTACCTGGTGGTGAATTTTCTGAATACGTACATAAGTCGATGCGTGAGCGCGAGATCCTGCGTTTCACCGGGCCATTAGGCTCTTTCTTCCTGAGGGAAGAGTCGGACAAGCCCATCATCTTTTTGGCTAGCGGCACGGGCTTCGCGCCGATCAAGAGTATCGTTGAATACGCCATTCAGAAGGGTATCCAGCGCGAGATGATCCTGTACTGGGGGGCGCGTACGTTATCAGACTTGTATATGCCTGAGTTGCCCAGCCAGTGGCAAGTGGATTTGCCTAACTTCACGTTTATCCCGGTGCTATCGGAACCCCTGCCGGAGGATGCCTGGCAAGGGCGTACTGGCTTTGTACACGAGGCTATCCTGCATGATTTCGTGGACTTGTCGGGCTTCCAAGTCTATGCCTGCGGAGCGCCTGTGATGGTGGAGGCGGCCCATGGCAGTTTCACTGGAAGAGGGCTGCCCGCCGAGGAATTTTTCTCCGATGCATTTTTTCTTTCAAAAGATCTAGGCAAAACCAAATAGGTCGGTATAATTCGCCCCCTAACGCCGACTTAGCTCAGTTGGTAGAGCAGCTGCCTTGTAATCAGCAGGTCGCCAGTTCGATTCCGGCAGTCGGCACCAAGAATCAGGGGGTTACGTGTAAACGTAGCCCCCTTCTTCTATCCAAATTGCGAAGCGCTTCGCAATCTTTACTTCGTCGGGTCACTCATAGCGCCCCTGCGGTCCCTGATGTAGTGCTCAGTCATTGCTACCGTTGTATGTCCTAGTAATTTCTGTGATTTGCGAATATCGCCGGTATCGTCTGCCTTATCTGTACCTGCTTTTGCTCTTAAGTCACGGAATTGGAATTCATCAATCGCAGCTGCTAGAAGGAATAATCGTTCCTTTACATTTGGATCAGCCGTTTTATAAACCTTTTCCATTACCGTTTTTATTGCTCGCTCTCTTGCTTTATCGAAACGATATCTAAGAGCATCCTTACGAATTCCTTCACCCTTCTCGTTTACAATTAGGCGTAATGAATGAATTTCTAATGTTTTTTTTCGGCTCCTAATAAGACCGATCAACTGCTCTAGCGACCCTTTAAGGGCAATTCGAATCTTTTTCTTAGTTTTTCCAGTGCGGATTGAAAGAGCACCATATTTAATGTCTGTTTCAGACATTCGAATTGTATCGCTTGGTCGTTGTCCTGTTAAATAAGCAAGGTCCATACAATCGCGTAAGGTCTGACAAGCTGCTGCGTAAACGGCATTGTTTACGTCATCTTCGATATAAACATCTCTGCCAAGCTCTCTGAATTTTGTAATTCCTTGACATGGATTAGCTAATTTTGTATAGCCAGACTCTCTAGCGTAATTCCAAATTGCAGAGAAAAGGGCTATTTCTCTGTTGGCAATGACGTGTCCATGGTTGTTTTCTATTTCTAATTCTTTAATGCCTTTCTGTCGTCTTTCCTCATTTTTTAGTTCTGCGGCTCTTCTAGCTTCACCCACTCGCCAATCTAAATACTGTCGGATATTTAACGGTTCAATATCAGATAAGCGAGCTGGTGGGTCATTAAAGAATGCTGACAGCTTTGTTAAATAGAGCTTGTTGTTGCGTTGAGTGCTTGCTGACTTTAGAGGGACAACCTTTTCCAAATATTGGTTAGCGACATGTTGGAATGTTGTAATGTCTATTGATTCAGCAGTGGCAGCGATTTCTAATTCTGCATATTTTTTCAATGCCAAAGGATAATCACTTCCTAGTGGTATTTCAGGTCTTTTACCTTCCTTGGTTTCTTGCTCGTAATAGTAATATATTACACCTGAGCGTTGTTTGCGCTTTCGCATGCGTTTCGGAAGTTGAATATGTACATGCGGTCTCCGCCCCATGCTAGTGTGCCCCCTGTATATTTTTTGGAGTATTGAAAGTTGTGTCGGGAATTTTTCTATGTATTATCTGGTATGTGATAATACTCGTGGTTTCCAGCTGGCTTTAGGCTGCTCATCTCTATTACTAATAATGAGACTGGCAGTTGTTATAATTGGACGGCCTGCAGCATTTACGAAAAATGGAATTCCCGAATTTCTTAGCCAAGCAATTTGACGTTGATCTCGGCTTAACCCTTTCCTACCAGCTTTAATTCCACTTAGTTCTGCTACTTCATCGTGTGTAAGGAATAGCCTGTTATTCATGTCTAGATTCCCAAGCAGTGAGCGTTGTAGGCGCTATTGGGTAATTGACCTTGTTGTGGATGTTGTGTATCTGCTAGCAGAACAAGTTTCCCTTTGGGTAAGCGTTTGGGTGGATGTCCAATAATTAAATTGAATGCCAAGGTAGAAGCCTGGACGGGGAAGCGATATCGCCAGTTCGTTGATGCATTCTCTCGCCTTCTTTCAATCTTCCCACTATCAAATAGCTGCTTAAGTAACACGTGCTTATTTGCAAGACTGAGCGCCTTATGAATGTCGGTGGCGCTATGCCAGCCTGAATTATTCTCCAGCCAAGTAACGATCATTTCGGTGTCGCCGTTATTGTTTTTCATGAGTAATCCCTGTTGATTGTGTTAACCACCTCGTGGATCAACCGTGTTAGCAGGTGCTCGGCGAGGGGGTTAAGTGGATTGATTGCTGCTATTCGCCTGCATAGGCTTGTTCAATGTGGTCTCGCGCTTGAGTCAGGTAGCCAATGGCTTTATCTAGTGCTGCTATGTTGTGGTTCAAAACCTTGCCCTCTTTGCCCCGTCTCAAGTCATACGGAAGGCTGGCTAAGTGGTCTGTCTCTTCGCAATATGCAAAGTCAACAAAGCCAAGTAGCGCGGTAATCTTTACTGAGGCGGTTACCAGCTTTGCTTTGATTTCTTGGTTCATAACGGGGAGACCTTTTCAAAGCTGTGTTTAAGCAATACGTTGCGAATAAGATTTCCGGCGCGAAGTGCAGCGATAGGGCTCATGCCGAGGGCACGCAGGGTTCGATAGATGCTGTAGTGCATGTAAAACGCCACCTTGCTTTTCAGTTTGTAATTACCGTTAATTGCCCGCATTACGCCGCGTAGGCAGGCATGGCAGCCGTTACCAGGTTCGAAGTTGTTGGAAACAACACCGCAGTATGTGCAGCGGGTTTGGCCGTAGGAAATTAGGTGGTACATGGACCTTTCTTTCATGCGTATTCATTCATTAAATTGAGGTTGTCCAACGTCTTCGAGTCGAACGGCTCAAGCGGTACAAAGTTGTAGGTAATGCCGTTAGGGTGTTGCGGCTGACCGAAAACTGACCCAGCCAAAGTGCTAGTGCCGATTCAAAACTGACCCAGGTGTTCTACTTGCCCTGCCTAATTTCTAGGCAGGAGAGAAAGGGTGATCACCATGGAAATGTTAG
>NZ_JBQXDJ010000023.1:0-55691 GCF_052601015.1 Chitinimonas violaceus
CTAACATTTCCATGGTGATCACCCTTTCTCTCCTGCCTAGAAATTAGGCAGGGCAAGTAGAACACCTGGGTCAGTTTTGAATCGGCACTAGCACTTTGGCTGGGTCAGTTTTCGGTCAGCCGCAACAGCTAAAGCACTGAAGCAGGCTGAAGCCGATGGCATTGTGGCGCCACATGAAATTCACCAGTTGATGGCGGAAGCCGGCGGCACGATGTTGGACCGCCAGCCGGGACTACGCGCGTTCAAAGCGATTTGGGGCTCCATGTTCGCCTTGGCCGAGTCGGTCAATCGGCGCATGACGTTTATCGCAGCGTTCGAAACGGCAACGGAAGAGAAAATCAAAGATCCTTACCAATTCGCTGAACGTGCAGTACAAGAAACGCAGGGCCTGTATAACCGGGGTAACCGGCCGAATTGGGCACGTGGCGTCATCGGTGCGACGGTATTTACTTTCAAGCAATACAGCATCAGCTATCTGGAAATGTTTAAACGGATGGACAGACAGGGGCAAGCCATCGCCTTGGCGGTGCTGCTGTTGGCTGCTGGTCTGGAAGGACTGCCCTTTGCCGAAGACATCCAAGACTTGATCGATACGTTGGGCCGATTCATGGGGTACAACACCGACAGCGAAACGACGCTACGCCGTGCGGTGATCGGTACCTTTGGCAAGGCCATAGGCGGTATTGCACTGGATGGTGCCAGTGCCTTGCCCGGTATGCCATTGGATGTGCAAGGCCGTTTAGGACTGGGCAACTTGTTACCCGGTACACGCCTGCTGACGCCGTTCGAAAACAACAAGACGGATGATATTGCCCAGTTTGCGGGGCCAGTGGGTGGATTACTAGGTCAAGCAGGTAAAGCGTTTGGGAATTTGGCGAGCGGTGACGTAAAGGCAGCGTTTGGTGCGATAGCGCCAGTAGCGATCCAGAACATTGCCAAGGGTGCGGATATGGCCATGACGGGTATGTACCGTGATACCAAGGGCCGTAAGGTGATTGATACCAGCATTACGCAGGCACTTATCAAGGGAATTGGCTTTCAGCCGAGGGAAGTGGCGGAGACGCAGCAGGATATGGGACAGGAAATGCGCCGCATCGAGCTGCATAGAAGCGTCAAACAGTCGATTGCCGATCAATTGGCTCAAGCCATTGCGCTGGGGGATAACGAGGGGAGGGCGGAAGCACTACGCCGCCTGAAGGCATGGAATGCCAAAAACCCAGGCACGCCGCTTCAGATTACTCGAACGGCGATTGGACGACGAGTAAAAGAAATTCGGATGAGTAAACAGGAACGGATAGCAAAGAGAATTCCGCGGGAACTCCGGGGAGGTTAATGCACGAAATGACGAGCAAGTGGCCCTATGGCAGGTATGCCAATAGTCTGACAGAGCACACCATAAATCACCTTGCTTCAGGTTGGTTATGACTGGAAATCAATAGGCAGGCGGCGGCAAGCTATTGATTACAAAGAGGTGCCAGTTTCACTCGTAAGACTCAAAATCCCCCGCCGCAAGGCGTGTCGGTTCGAGTCCGACCCCGGGCACCAAATATAAAAACCCCGTAAAGTTTTAAGCTTTACGGGGTTTTTTGCTTTAGCTCTCTTCATCGCTGCCGGTTCTACAGCCTGCACCGGTTAAGCTTTTGGCGCGCTGAAAGTTACCTGTGCGAAATTTATCCAGCAGCGTATGTCGTTTCGAATGATCCCCCTATTGATGGCACGCGCGGTATAGCCCATTCCATCTGTCTAGAAAATAGTACACAACAGAGTTATCCAGTGGTGGATATTGCCTGAAACAGTGTCGGAATGAGGCTAAGACTGCCTTTTACCATGTGGCGCATTCAAATTGTATTGCATATATGAGCTGCTATTAAGGAGAGATGTTCTTAACTCCAGCTAGGGTGATGTGATGACTAGGACCGCCAAGCCACGCAGACTAACGCCACTATTTCTTATAGTGGGAGCTATATTTCTTCCAGTAGTAGCAGATGTAGGTCCCCCAAAGAAAAACAATGCGCCCACTTCATCTGTGAGAAAAACACAGGACTATGAGAGTTATGAACGCAATTTACAAAATGTTCAGCAACAACGAAGCATGCAGAAAAAAGATGTCGCTGCAGAGGCAAAGAATAGCGGATGTAGAATAGGCGATATGGCTGCAATGAGTGGCGATAGCTTAATAAAAGAGATCCAATCTCTTAATTGTTTTGAAATGCTTTTTTATACTAACGGCTATGAGCGGTCCTTATTTGAAGAATCAAAAATGAAGACTGTTGCCGATGAGTTGGTGCGTCTGACTTATAGTTATGAGACCTCATATAAAACCAATGAATTATCTGCAATCTTGGCATATCTTCAGGCGGGCTATACTTATCGATACTATAACGATGATAAATTTGAATACAGCTATGCATTAAAGCAACGAGTTAAGCAAGGGCTTGAATATCTATTAAATAGTGGTACTAGTCGAATAGTTGACTATAATAATCAAGATAATATTGGCAGGGCTTATAGAATAATTTTCTATTCTAGGGATTTCGCAAATTACTTGCCTGTTCTAAAGACTAAGCTGTTGGAAACAAGAAGTGATTTTTTTAGAGATAACAAGTCACTTGATACAATGAAAGTAATGTTTTTGATATGGACGGCGGCTACTCGGGTTGATCCTAATGATCCATATTTAAAGGATATGCCTGCCTATAAAATTGACGCGAATAAAATAGTTAGGAATGATTATTCATATTTTTCAGCATTCAAAACTTTTTATGATAATAATATTTCGTTATTGGGAACCAATAACGATGATGTACTCATGAGTGCAGCAAGCAATTTGGTTAATGGGATGTACCAGGAGCAATTCAAGTCGAGAATAAAATCAGAAGTAAAAGGAATTTTAAAAGGTATTGATCTTTATGGTAAGGGTAATGGTGTGTATGTTACTTTAGCAGGAGCGCTGGATGAAATTGATATAGATGCAAAAACAAGGAAAAGTAACTGCGCTGAATATAATACATGTAATTTAAAAGATGCTTGGGTGGCAAGATATATGCCGTCAAGGAAATCTTGTTCGCCATATATCAGGCTAATAGCTCAGCCTGATATTCCATCAGGACGGCTGGATGAGGCTTGTCAGTTAGTGCTGGCAGAGGAAAAGTTGTTTATTAACGCCTTGTTTGGAGTAAGCCCTGATAAGGCATATATGGTGGCGGGTCCCAAAGACAAGCCAAAATTTGATAGTGGTATAGAAATGACCTTTTTCAAAAGCAAAGAAGACTATGCGAAATTTGGTAGGGCAGTTTTCAAAATAGATACAAATAATGGTGGGTATCAACTAGAAGGTGATACGAGTAATATTGGCAATATCCAACACTTTTGGGCCTACCATAAAGATGGTGTAGATGGGACAAATGAATTGGAAGGGCAATATATTTGGAATCTGAAGCATGAATTTGTACATTATTTGGATAATGTATTCAACCATGGAAATTATGGTGGCTTTTATGAGAAAGAGAATCGCTTAGTATGGTGGATGGAAGGTGTAGCAGAATATATTTCCCATCAAAATGTATATCCTCAAGCAATAGAAGCGGCACGTAAGAAAACCTATACACTCAGTAATATATTTAACCATACCTACGATATGAGCGATTACTTTGGCCGTGCTTATACGTGGGGGTATTTAGGGGTGAGGTTTATGTTTGAGCGGCATCGTAATGATGTAGAAAAGATGCTGGTTACGCTTCGTAACGGTCAACCAGAAGCGTATCAAAAACTGCTATTTAGTGATATTGGTACGCGTTACGACAATGAATTTACTCAGTGGTTAAGCACAGTAAGTGATGGTGGGGAGTTCGCAGGAGCGAAGTATGCGGGAGGGATTAACGTAGCAACACCGAATCGAGGCGTGGGTAAGATAACTTTTGATGCGGCCCGTGAGTATAAACATAGTGATTCTGTGCTGATTTATGGAAACCCATATACCTATTCCTTGCTAGAGAATGGCCAAGTCAATAGCAAAGATTCAACAACTGGTTGGCGGTGTATTCCTTTAACTTGTAATAAGACATTCCCTTATCAGTGGAGCAGCCAACTTGGATATTGGACACCTGGGGGCACTGGCACAACGGGTGGCGGGACTACGGGCGGTGGTACAACAGGCGGTGGCACAACGGGTGGTGGCACAACGGGTGGTGGCACAACAGGTGGAGGTACAACAGGTGGAGGTACAACAGGTGGAGGTACAACAGGTGGAGGTACAACAGGTGGAGGTGCAGGCGGTACGTACGATGGCGGTGCCAAATACAAGAATGGCGATGTGGTCGAAGTAGGTGGCAAGCGCTACACCCTTACCGTACTGGTAAACAATCAGCCTGGTGGTACTTATTTGATCTGGGGGTCATACTGCGATCCTGCTGTTTGTAGCGAAGATAGGCCCTATAAATTCGGCGGTTGGCTGCATGCCTACTGGGCTACTGTGGGCAGCGGAGGGGGCACTACAGGCGGTGGCGGTACGAGAGCGACTGGCACTTTCGATGAATACCGTCAATATCGGAATGGTGACAAGGCGGTTTTCAATGGGCAGAGCTACACCCTTACCATCACTGTCGATAGGAATCCGGTGGACAACTATCCAATTTATGGCGCGACTTGTGTACCTACACGTTGTACGTATTCTCAACCGTGGGTTAACACAGATGGTCGCTCCTCTGCATACTGGCAGTAAATAGGCTGAATCTTTTATATTCCCCTGAGCTTGGGCCAAGTCAGGGGAATATTTCGACTTGCCTATTGGATTTGAGATGTTCGTTTGATCTGAAAGTCTATATATTTTGAATGATTACTGTTGTTTATAATTGCCGGTAAAGGTGACATTCATACCGCCGCACTGGTTGTTGTCTTTTACTACCAAGTTTGGTTTCTTGAGGTCTATTTCAACCTTGCAATTACCCTCCTGCAAGGAAAATGAAGCTTGCTTATTATTTACATTACCAAATCCGTCTATATCACCAGTATGTGTACCACGGCTTGAATAAGTGCCAAGTGCGTATCCATAGACATAAATTCGATTGACTTTCAGACCAAGCAGAAAAAGATTTGCAGGTGTGCCATGGTCAACCTTTCCATTTGAATATCTTGCGTACTCACCAGTCCAAGCACCTATTTCACCTTCTGTAACGACGCTTTCCAGTAATTCAGTTCGTTTTGATATTTCTGTTTTCAAGCAATCAACAGTCTTACATTTCTGTATATCACTTAGCCAAGCCTTCTGTGAGGTCTTGAAAAGAAACTTGGTGTTCATACGGGAAAGGACTGTCATATAAGCCTCACTAAGCCTTTCATCAAGTTCTGAAAGTTCTGGCGTTGTACAAATAAGCCGTTCTGTTTCTGTTTTGGCCTTGGCACAATCAAAACTTGCGGCAGATACAGAATATGCAAATATCGATGCTGATATAAATATAAGGGAGCGTGTAAACAATTTCGTTCCTTCAATTGGTTATCTATAAAGTGACGTGCTTAGAATTCAATTTCATGTGTAAAATAAAAGTCAGTGCCAAATATTGAAATAGACAGTCAATATCAGTTTGGTTTACAAGCATGGCAGCTTATCTGCTATGTGGCTCAGCTAACAGTTAGAGCAGATAAGCTAGCTGAACAAACTGGGGTTTGTCTACTGTATTCCTGATACAGGTAATCCAAATGGTCTGCGGAACAGTGGGGTGCTTCATTGAGTTTTTGGCTTGCCCCGATAGGCCTGGCTATTTCAGGTAACTGTGCGTGGCTTGATTATCGAAACTCGAAATCTAACTGGTAGGGCTTCAAAGTTTCACGCCATATCGGGTCGGATGCCATGTTGGTTACGATGGTGATTAGTCGCTTGGCAAGCTCAGGCTGCTTTTTGTTGATGAGGATATGCCGTGTGAAGGGAGGGTCGCCAGGGATAGGCAAAGCGACCAGCTGCTCTGCAAATAAATTTTCGCGATATAGGGCGGTAAAGGTGGAATTGGCCAGTTGCGTAAAATCGATACGATTGGCTTGTAGCAAATTAAGGTTGAATAGCTCGGATGTCCCGTCGATGCGGGTAATCACGCCGGCTTTGTTCATATCATCGAGATCTTTGTAACGATTTTCCAGAATCGCCCCGAATCGCATGCCTTGCAGCGTCTTCAGATCTTTAATTTCAGTTGGCGCCACCAGCTTACGGAAGATCAATACATTCTGGTCTTTAAATAATGCGGGGGTCCATAAGAAGTGCTGCTGGTTGGCATCGTCCACAAAGCGGGGGTTAAGGAAGAGCACTATCCCATCCAGGCTTTCTTCGCGCTTGATCATGCTGCGAACCAGACGCGAGCGTGGCATGTTGATGAGCTGTAAACGGTATTCACCCAGCAGTTTCTGATTGAGATAAGTGACGAGATCGGCAGCCAAGCCGCCATTCTGGGCAAGATAGGGGGGGAACAGATAGGTATTGTAAGTGTTTACCGAGATAGGCTCGGCCCTGGCCAAGCCGTTGAAAAACAGTGCGAGTATCAGGCAACCGTGGCGTAGGAGCGTGTAATAAAGGCGCATTAAACTGGTCTCGTGTAGGTTACCGCTCCAATGTCCTTCCAGTAGCCAATATAGCAGTAAGAACCTGTTCAACGTCTGCTGTACGTCAGCAATACGACGTCATGAACCTCATCAGTATGCTCATTTACCCCTTGTAGATTCTGTTTTCTCAGTTGTTTTCGCCTTGCTTTGCCTTAGCAAGCAGATTGATGCTTCGAAGGCTTTTCCAGCCTTATGTATGGAAGTTACTGGCTTGTATTCCCAAGTAGTTGCGTCAGACTGGATTGTCTTGATGGCAGAAAACCACCCGATCCTTCATGAAAAAACTGACCAAATTACTTGCCGAGCGGCGAAAGCTGCGTAAACCCACGGCCTTTCATATCGCGGTCGCCGACCGGATTGCCCAGTTGAATTTATCCGAGTGGGCTTCACTGACAGCATCAGACAGTTACTTCCTGTCTGCTGACTATCTGGCCATGTTGGAAAAAGTGGGGCCAGCGAATCTGGAACCCAAATATGCGTTGATTTCAGATGATGAAGGGCCGGTAGCTGCTGTAAGCATGCAGGTGGTCAAGGTCACAGCCTTGCACAATTGCGGGAAGCCAATGAGGCCTCGTCGATATGGGGATTGGGCGCGATTCATAAAGGTAAACACAAACTGGAACGTGCGTTAACTCAGCGTGTTCTGGTCTGTGGGAATTTGCTGACCTATGGCATGCATGCTGCTGCATTTGCACAGGACGTCGACCCGGTAGTGGTGTGGCCCGCTATTGCTGAAGCGCTGTATCGCGTGCGGCGAGCCGAGAAGATCGCCGGGCAGACCAATATCGTACTGGTCAAGGACTTGCCCGATGCCGACTTCGAGCAGAGCAAGGCACTGAGTAAGCTCAGTTACGGCATGGTAGAGACCGAGCCGAATATGGTGCTGATGCTGGATGCTGCCTGGAAGAGCCATGCCGATTACCTGGCCGGCATGGTGTCGAAGTACCGCAGCGCGGTCAAAAAGCAGGTGTTTGAGCCAATTGAACAGGCGGGTTGTACGGTGGAAGTCTTGGAGGACATTGCCAGCCACGCAGAACGCCTACAGGCACTTTACCTGGAAGTACAGGGCAAGGCGGGTGTTCGGCCATTTACCCTGCGGGCGGAATATTGGCCGGCGTTGGCGGCATTCGGGCCTGAGCGTGTGTGCTTCAATGTCATCAAGCGTAATGGCACTCTGTTGGGTTTTATTGTGACCCTGAAGGACGGTGACATGGGATATGCCTACCACATCGGTTTTGATCGCACTGCGGCGTCGGAAGGATTGCCAATCTATTTACGTCTGCTGCACGCAGCCATAGCGCAATCCATTGCGTTCGGGTGCAAGCGGGTCTCGTTTGGCCGTACTGCGTTGGAACCCAAAGCGCGATTGGGGTGCCAGCCTGAGACGATACGGGTATGGGTACGCCATCGCCAGCCATTGCTGAATCAGTTTGTGAAACCGATGCTGAAACTGATTCAGCATGAGGAAGCGCCGGAGAATAACCCCTTCAAGAAGCCCGCCAAGTCATCGAATTCAGTCAGTGAAGCGTAAGATTGTATTGCTCATCACTGTCCGCCGTGCATTAAACGAAAAGCCCCTCAATAGAGGGGCTTTTTGCTGCTTAACGGTTACAGCGTGCTGACCGGTATCTTGCCGATTCTGGCCTGCCACTCTGCAGGGCCAGTCTTGTGTACCGAGCTGCCTTGCGAATCCACCGCCACGGTTACCGGCATATCGACTACATCAAATTCGTAGATCGCCTCCATGCCCAGGTCGGCAAAGCCGACCACACGTGACGCTTTGATGGCTTTGGAAACCAGGTAGGCTGCACCGCCTACCGCCATCAGGTAAACAGACTGGTGCTTCTTGATGGCATCCAGCGCTGTCGGTCCGCGTTCTGCCTTGCCAACCATGCCAAGCAGGCCGGTCTGCGCCAAAACCTGTTCAGTGAACTTGTCCATGCGGGTGGCGGTAGTCGGGCCTGCTGGGCCAACCACCTCGTCACGCACAGGGTCGACCGGGCCGACGTAGTAGATGAAGCGGCCTTTGAAGTCGACCGGTAAAGCCTCGCCTTTGTTCAGCATGTCCACCATGCGCTTGTGGGCAGCATCGCGGCCAGTCAAAAGCTTACCGTTGAGTAGCAGCGTTTCGCCGGGCTGCCAGCTGGCGACGTCTTCCTTGGTCACCATATTCAGGTCGACACGACGGGCGTTGGCTGAGGGCGACCAGGTCACATCCGGCCAGTCTTCCAGCTTGGGTGCTTCCAGTTTGGCTGGACCACTACCGTCCAGTTCGAAATGGACATGGCGTGTAGCAGCGCAGTTGGGGATCATGGCGATCGGCAAGCTGGCGGCGTGGGTAGGGTAGTCGTTGATCTTGATATCGAGCACGGTGGCAAGTCCGCCCAGACCCTGTGCGCCGATGCCAAGTGCGTTGACCTTCTCGTACAGCTCGATGCGCAATTCTTCAGCGCGAGTCTGCGGGCCACGGGCGATCAGGTCCTGGATATCGATCGGGTCCATCAACGATCGCTTGGCGAGCAGCATGGCTTTCTCGGCAGTACCGCCAATACCAATACCGAGCATACCCGGCGGACACCAGCCGGCACCCATTAACGGCACGGTTTTCAGCACCCAGTCGACGATGGAGTCGGATGGATTGAGCATGGCGAATTTGGATTTGTTTTCCGAACCGCCACCCTTGGCTGCAATGTGAACTTCCACAGTATTCCCCAACACCAGGTCGATATGGGTGATACCCGGGGTATTGTCCTTGGTGTTTTTGCGGGCGCCGGCCGGGTCGGCCAGTACCGAGGCACGCAGCTTATTGTCCGGGTGCAGGTAAGCGCGGCGGATACCTTCGTTGACCATGTCCTCCACGCTCATGGTGGCGTCGGCCCACTGCACACCCATGCCGATAGTGACAAAGGCACAAACGATGCCGGTGTCCTGGCAGATGGGGCGATGGCCTTCCGCGCACATACGGCTGTTGGTCAGGATCTGCGCGATCGCGTCTTTGGCTGCCGGGCTTTCTTCCAGCTCGTAAGCACGGCCCAGGGCATCGATATAGTCCTTGGGATGGTAATAGGAAATGTACTGCAGGCTGTCGGCAATGCTGTCGATGAAATCCTGCTGGCGGATAACAGTCATGGGGTATTCCGGTGCAATCGGGAGAACTTTGATTATACCGGAGTCGGCTAAAGGGTTTTGAGGGCGGCGCTACCGCAAAGAACCGGTTTTCTCGGTAGACTCTCGCCTGTTTCTATTTTTTTGCTGATTTTTTGTCATGTTGATCGATGCTGCACAACTCACCGCCGAACAAACCGCTATCGTGGCGATGGGGCAGCGTAACCAGTTGGTGTTTGCGACAGCGGGCAGTGGTAAGAGCACGTTGTTGGCGCACTGGGTATTGGCCCGGTTGGCGCAGGGTGCAACGTCTGACCGTATTTTGTGTACCACCTTCAGTAATACCGGTCGCAAACGGCTGGAAATTCTGCTGCAAGCGTGTGGTGTGAACGCGCCCAAGGTACATACCGTGCATGCGGTCGGTTTTGCTGCATGTAAGCGTTTGGTAGACACCGGTTGGCTGCACAGCATGCCCAAGGTACTCAACCCTGCAGAACCAGATGACGCCGATATCTTGCGCGGCCATTTATTCGCCACCATGGAAAAGCTGGCGGAAACGCGGCGCGATTTCGACGCTATCGACCCGACCAATCAAAATTGCGATGACTTGCTGCACCTGTTTGACCGTATCAAGGCGGAGCGTAAGTTTGCCGATTTCAGCAGCGAAGATTGGCATGACGAATGGGCTGCCGAGCGCCTTGGTATAGAAGAGCGAACGCTCGTGCTCTATATCGAATTCGAACGCCTGCGGCGCCAGCATGGGTTTTATACTTTTGCCGACTTGATTCATGAGCCACTGCAGCTACTTGCCCGTGAGCCGGAAGCAAGGCGCGATCTGGCCGGCCGTTATGATTTCGCCGTGCTGGACGAAATCAATGACCTGAGCCTTGCGCAGCTTCAGTTGTTACGTGCTGTGTTGGGGCGTAAAGCGGTAATGGTTGCCGTCGGTGATGAAAGCCAGTGCATCCATGCTCAGCAAGGGGCTGATCCGAGCCTGATGCGTGAACAGTTCGTCGCATGTTTTCAAGACCTGCACGAGGGACGTTTATCTGGCTCTTTCCGGTTTGGGCCGGAGCTTGCCTATGCGATGAATCAATTCATGCAACGGGCACAGCCTGCACCCACAGTGGTTTGCCGGTCACTCAGTAAGCAACCCACCCGTATTGTGCGTATGTACCGCGATGACGAGCCCGAGGCGGTTGTCGGGGTACTGAAGAAAGTACTGGATGAGGGCAGGGCGCTGCATGATTACGCGGTGCTGTTTCGGACCCCTGCAGATGCAATCGCAACTGAATATGCGCTGATCACAGGGGGTATCGCCTATCAGTATGTCGATACGCCGCCTTTTGGCCAGCGTAATGAAGAAGCGGGTCTACTGGGCTTGCTGGCAATGGGAGGAGGCCGTCTGCAACGATTGCCCGAAGCACGGCGTGTTTTCTTGTTGCAAGCGGCTATGGGCTTACTGGCGCCAGGACTGAGCCGTGCTGTCGACCCGCAAACTGGACGGGCCGATTGGCTGCAGCAAGGTATTCGGCAGTTGGCGCAGCAACCCAGCTTGCTTACAGATTTCGATTACTTGTTACGCGCTGCAGAGAAGTTGCGTGATACCTATCCCGATTCCCCTCAGGCCCGTCGGCGTGCAGAGCGTCTGATCCAGCATCGCGCTGCGTTGTTGGGGCTGGAAGATGATGCACCTGCTGCTGCCAGTTTGATCACCCTATTGGAAGTCTTCGAAGTAAAGGATGAGCTGGGGAGAATGTTGATCGATCGCGAGAAGTTAACGGAGCTGCGGCACGCATTCCAGCAGACTATCGATTTCTTTGATCGCCAAGGGTGGGGTGTTGCCGCAGCGATTGCAGCGCTGGAGAAGTTGAATAGCCATACTGCCCGCCGCACCAACCGGCATGGTGCGCAGTTATTGAGTTATACCCAGGCAAAAGGGCATGAATGGTCGGTGGTGATTCTGCCCAGTCTTAGCCGCGACAAACTGCCGCGTCGTCAGCAGGGAAACTGGTTGGATAGCGCCCGACACAGCCTTACCGAACGGCGGCTTTTTTATGTGGCGGCGACACGCGCAAAGGATGCACTGGTACTGATCGCACCACAGGACGAAGCCTTGAAGGCATCCATGCGTCAGGCCCAATACAGTGCCCCACCGGCTGACCATCGCGCTTCGCGCTTCTTATATGAATTGCAGTTGCGTGCGGCGAGGGATGCGGCAAAGCCGGCTTAGCGCCTGTCTACGATCCTACTGCGCAGCCGTGATCAGGGCTCATGTGCTGCTCGAAATCCTCATGTACCTAAGTACACTCCGGTTTCTGCGCTGCGCTTCACCCTGCTGACGACTGCTCGCGACAGATCGTAAGTAGGTTCTAAGAATCTGCTCAAGGTCTCGCGAGCTAGAGCAAGACAAGGCGAAAACGCCCGAGGAAGCGGAGTTTACAAATGGTAAATGCGCATTCTGAGGACGTTTTTTACGCCGTATTGCCGACGCGTAGCAGACTTTAGACAGGTTCTTAGCCATTCAGCGCGTAGTCCTGCAACGCAACCAACTCCTCTTCCTGAAAACCAGCACGTAAGCGGGCTTCTATGTTGAGTTCGCCAATCTGACGTGGCGCGCGGTGGGTGGTGAGCAGCTCACGGAAGGTTTGTACTGGGTCGAGATTACGCTCGGCGCAGCAAAATCGGAACCAATGGTTACCAACCGCAACATGGCCGACTTCGTCGCGAAAGATGATATCCAGAATGGCGACCGCTGCTGGGTCGCCCGCTGCCAAAAGGCGGGCCTGCATGCCGGGTGTGACGTCGAGGCCACGAGCTTCCAAGAGGCGCGGTACCAGTGCCATCCGTACCAGGACATGATCGGCGGTTTTCTCAGCCATTTCCCATAGGCTGTTATGGGCAGGGAAGTCACCGTAACGGTAGCCTAAGGTCTGTAGGTGATCGCGCAATAGGCGAAAGTGTCCTGCTTCCTCCGCAGCAACCCTGATCCAGTCACCATAATAGTCGTCAGGCATGTCGGGAAAGCGCGCCGCGGCATCCAAGGCCAGATTGATGGCGTTGAATTCAATGTGGGCAATGGCATGCAGTAACGCTGCCCGCCCCTCAATACTGCCTAAACGTCTACGGGGTACCTGCTGGGGCGGTAGCAGAATTGGTTTTTCTGGGCGGCCCGGCCGTTGTGGTGGTGTTTGCCAACCGATTGTGTGATTGAACTTACCGGCTTGCCAACCATCCCAAAGTAGATCAGCAAGTTTGGCTTTGCTGTCCGGGTCGGACTGGCTTAGCGCTTCACCCAGCGTGGGGTAGAGGGCAATCTTCATGTGGCTTTGGCAGCCCGGCGCGCAGCTTTGGCAGCATTCACTGCGGCTTGCGCCGCCATCTGGTCCCCCTGCTGTGCGATAACGACTTCGCTTTCATCTATAGCCTTGAAGCGGGCGTGGAATTCATCGCGATTGCGTACCCATAATCCTGGATTGAATGGCCAAAGATGTTCATAGATAACGACGGGTCCATTGGTATCGGCAGACATGGCGTCTGCGACAAAGCGATAGAGCCCGCCATCCAGGTGGCGGTAAAAGCGGTCAGACATGAAAGTGCCCGGTAAATTGAGAAAAAAGGATTTTATGGTTTCCGGGAAACTTTGGTTGCAATCCTTGTGGAATAGAGCCGCAAAGCGCCAGATAGCAATTTGCCTTAGAACCTGTTTACGATCTGTCACGAGCAGCTGTCAGCAGGGCGCGGAGCAGCACAGAAACCGGAGTGTACTTAGGTACATGAGGATTTCGAGCAGCACATAAGCCCTGATCACGGCTGCGCAGTAAGATCGTAAGCAGGTTCTTACGCATTCCGATAGACGCGTACCAAGATAAGGACTACTCGATGAAAACAGCATTGATTGTCATTGATTTCATTAACGACATTGTGCATGCGGAAGGGAAGATTCCCAGTTGTGCTGCGCATGTCGAAGAACGCCAAGCGATTACCAAGGCTAATACCGCTTTGCAATATGCCCGGGCAAATGGCTGGTTGCCGATTCTGGTGAAGGTGGGATTTTCAGCTGCCTATCAGGAACAGCCCAAGGATTCGCCTATGTTTGGAAAAGCACATTTGGGCAAGGTGCTGACATTGGGGGAATGGGGTACGGCGTTTCATGCTGATCTGGACGTACAAGCTAGCGACGTCGTAGTGGTGAAGCCTCGCGTTAATCCATTCTATGCCTCGGTACTGGAAGCGGCGTTACGGGCAAATAAGGTAGAACGCCTGGTGGTGTGCGGTGTCAGCACCACTTGGGCGATTCAATCCACAGTGCGTGATGCGCACGATCGTGACTATCAGATAGTGATTCTGGAGGATGCGTGCGCAGCTGCTGATGAACAGGAACATCGTGCTTCAATTGCGCAGCTGATCCGTATCGCCAAGGTGGTTACAGTGAGCGAGTTGCCCAGCTTGAACTGATAAAGCCAGTGCGTATACTGCCGGCCTTGTACTTTACCCTGAATCACCCATGCAAGCCTTTTTCGCCCAATTAAGCGCGCTGACACAGCTCGAAATAGTCGGTTTCATACTGACCATTGCCGGTATCTGGCTGGCTGCGCGTAACCATTGGCTGACCTGGCCTTTGCAAATGGCGGCGGGCATGCTGTACGTGGGTCTTTTCGTGCAGTTTCATCTATTCGGTGAGGCGGCACTGAATGGGCTATATGTCCTGCTTGCGATCTTCGGCCTGTTTCAGTGGCGACGAGGGGTTACCAAGGCTGAATTGCCCATCAGTCGGATGAATCGGCAGGACTATGTGCTGTTCTGGGGGATAGGCGTGCTGAGTACCGTGATCGTGGCGAATCTCCAGGTCAATTTCCTGCCGACTGACCTGCCATGGCTGGACTCCACCGTATTTGTCTTTGGCGTATTGGCCCAGTGGTTACAAGCCCGGCGCAAATTAGAGAACTGGCCTGCCTGGATAGCACTCGACTTGCTTGCGGCGGGCATCTACTTGCATAAAAATCTGCAGGTGACGGGGGTGCTCTACCTGTTGCTGGCGGTATTGGCAGCTTACGGTTGGTGGGACTGGCGCAAGCTGATGCGGAATACAGCCGATGCGTAAACTTGCCGTGGTTGGGGCCGAGTCATCTGGCAAAACGACTTTGACGCGGGATCTAGCGGCAGCGCTTAGTGCGCCTTGGGTGGATGAGTACGCCCGTGCTTATTTTGCTGCGAAGGGTGATACGTCTTACGTATTGGACGATGTGATTGCTATTGCCCAAGGCCAACATGCCAGCGAGTGTGACGCGGGGCGGTGGCATGGGCAAATGAGCGATGAATGGCTGGTGTGTGACACGAACGCGCTCGTGTGCAAAATCTGGGCGGAAGTGCGATTTGGTCATTGCCCTGTGGCGATTGAGATGGCGTGGCCTGCACGGGATTACGCGCTGCATATCCTGCCTACACCGGACATCGCCTGGGAAGCCGACCCGCTACGCGAGAACCCAAATGACCGGCAGGCCTTGTTTGCCCGTTACGAGGCGGCATTACAGGCGGCTGGTGTGCCGTATTGTGTGGTCAGTGGAACACCCGATGAGCGTGTGACGATGGTTTTACAATGCTTAGGAGCTATTGCTTACCCAAAGTGACGCGATCTGTCACGAGCAACACACAAGCCCTGATTACAACTGCGCAGTAAGATCGTGAAGGGTTCTTAGGGTGTTTGTGGACGTAGGGTAATCGACTCCCCCGGCGCCAACATAGCCTCCGTACGCAAGCGCCAATCGCTTTTCCCGTCATGTGCATTTTCTTCCAGCTGCACCAGCCAGCGTTGGGTTGGCAACGGTTTCTCCAGTTGGACCACCAGCATACCGCCCTCTTCTGGTTTTAATTCGAACACCTTGTCCATGCCTGCACGGGTTGGGTGGGATAGCCGTAGAGTGACCGGCTGGGATTTGTCGGGCAGCGGGATCATCAATGCGCGGAGACTGAGGCCATCCTGGGCAAGAAAAAGCTGGGCTGATAGTCCGAGCTTGGCAGCCTCTGTATCGCGGGACATCTCCATGCCGATTTCGTTACCCTGCTTGTAATAGTCATCAGTCACCAGACCATCGTCGGTTTTGACTGCCACAAACATCAGGCCGATACAGGCAACGACAGTTACCAATAACAAACTGAGAAAAAGCAGAACAACGGGCTGGCGATACCAGTGGCTGGATTCAGACATAGGGTGTAACTCATATTGAAAGTAGGGGAGGTGGTGTATCGCGTACAAATACACCACCAGAAGATTCTTACTGCCCGATAAAGCTCGATTTCTCACGTACCTTGAGGGTCAGGTCATCCGCTGCTTGAACTTCAAAGTAGATTTTCTTGGAGCCACGTGAGACGAACTGTGGTTCAACCTGTACCCGTATCCCAACCTGGGCTGAGCCGTTGGCGGGGACTTCGACGATTTCACCTTGGTCTGTCAGTACTTTCAAGTCGGGTAATCCGTCAGCACGGATGATAAAGCGGTGGCCCTTTTCATCCGTATTCTGAATCTGCAATCGGTAGCTGTTCTCCAGCAAGCCTTCATCGGTTTCACGTACCAGTGCGTTACGGTCCCGCATGACGTTGACCTTGCAAGGGGACTTGAACATCAGCGACATGACCACGCCAGCTGTGACGACCATCAACATGACGCTGTAGAGGATCACCCTGGGGCGCAAGATGTGGTTGGCGATTTCCGATTCCGGGTACTTGTGCGCCAAGGCATTTTCTGTGGTGTAACGCACGAGGCCACGTGGGTACTCCATCTTATCCATGATGCTGTCACAGGCATCAATACAGGCACCGCAGGCGATACATTCGTATTGCAAGCCATCGCGGATATCGATACCGACTGGACAGACCTGTACGCACAGCTTGCAGTCGATGCAGTCACCCTTGCCTTCGGCTTTATAGTCTTCCCCTTTTTTACGGCTACCACGCGGATCGCCACGTCCTGTGTCGTAGCTGATGATCAAGGTATCGGAATCGAACATTGCGCTCTGGAAACGCGCATAGGGGCACATGTATTTGCAGACCTGCTCACGCATCCAGCCGGCATTGCCGTAGGTGGCGAATCCGTAGAACAGGATCCAGAAGGTTTCCCAGGGGCCGGTGCTCAAGTTGAGTACCGAGGAGGTCAACTCGCGAATAGGCGAGAAATAACCGACAAAGGTGAACCCAGTCCAGGCTGCAATCACAAGCCAGATGGCGTGCTTGGTGTATTTGAGTCTGAGGCGACGCGCATTCATCGGGCCATTGTCGAGCTTCATCCGGGCCATACGGTCGCCTTCGACCCACTTCTCGACCCATAAGAAGATTTCGGTGTAGACCGTTTGTGGACAGGAATAACCGCACCAGAGCCGCCCCCCGATCGAGGTCCAGACGAAGAGGCCGAATGCGCTCATCAACAGCAGCGCTGTCAGGTAGATGAAGTCCTGCGGCAGGAAGATGAGGTTGAAGATATAGAACTTACGATCGACCAGATCGAACAGCAGCATCTGCCGATCGCCCCAATTAAGCCAAGGCATGCCATAGAAGAACACCTGGGTGGCGACCAGCCAAAACCAGCGCCATTGGGTGAAGCGGCCGGTAATCCAGCGTGGGTAGACTTTCTTGGCTTTGGCATAGAGGACGCGATCTTCGTATTCAACAGCGTCTTCAGCCGGTTGTGCCGGTAGCACCTTGATGGGAATGTTTTTGAAGGATTGTTGGGACATAGGTTCTGTGACCTTTGGCAACCATGATCGGGTTCATGTGCTGCTCGAAAGCCCCCACAAGGGGGACGTCGAACTGTTAAGAACTGGTTCTCGATCTTGCTGTGCAGCGGTGATCAGGGCTTACGCACTACTCCGCACCCTGCTGACAGCTGCTCGTAACAGATCTTGAAGAACAAGTTCCAAGGCGCTTCGCGCCAAGAAGTTCTTCGCCTCCTATAGAAAATTTCCGGCTTTTGCTTCTTGTTCTGCTGACGACTGCTCATGAATAGCCATGAACAGGCTCAACGGTCCGGAAACGGTTTTCAAAAGCCACTGGGCTTTGGGAAGCCGTCTACGTGTTAGTTACACTTAAGAGCGTACCGGACAACGCCGCATCCGGCCTGCGACTTGCTGTCGCACTAGAGGCCGCCATGTCGTGGGTAACGACATGGCGGCAATGGGTCTATTTGTTTTGTGCTGCTTGTTCGTGGTGCGACAAGCCATAAACATAGGCAGCTAGCAGATGCACTTTGCCGTCACCTAAAGCATCTTTCCAAGCAGGCATGCGGTTCTTGCGGCCATTGGTGATGGTTTCGATGATGGCGCGTTCACTGCCGCCATACAGCCAGATCTTGTCGGTAAGGTTAGGCGCGCCGATCAATTGGCTGCCCTTGCCATCGGCCTGATGGCAGGCCACGCAAACCTGGGCGAAAGTTGTTTCACCACGGCCTGCACGTACCGCGTCGTAATTCCGGCTGGCGAGCTTGAGCACGTAGTTGGCGACGTCCTTGACCTTTTCTTCACCAAAGGCCGCGCCAAAGGCCGGCATTTGGCCCGAACGACCATTGTTTATGGTTTCCACGATTTTTTCGGGCGTGCCGCCATAAAGCCAGTCGTTGTCGGTGAGGTTCGGGAAGCCTTTCGCACCGCGTGCATCGGAACCATGGCACTGCATGCAGTAGGTCAGAAACAGGCTCTGGCCGGACTTGTGTGCTTCCTCATCCTTGGACAGCGCAACGATATCGACTTTCAGGTACTTATCGTACAGGGGTTTGATAGCCGCTTCCTTCGCAGCCGACTCCTGCTCGTACTGACTGATCTTTGTCCACTTCAACACACCCGGGAAGCTGCCCAGACCGGGATATAGAACCAGATACACCACTGCGGTGACGATGGTGATGTAGAAGAGTCCCATCCACCACATGGGCAGGGGATTGTTGTACTCCTCCAGATCTTCGTCCCACTTGTGGCCGGTTACATCGGCCTGTTGCCCTTTGGGTAGCTTGACCACGCTCTGCGATCTGAGCAGATAGGTCAGCCAGATCAGCGACAGCACAACGATGCCGGTGACCCAGTAGCTCCAAAATTGGCTAATAAAATCGCTCATTTACTTACTCCCGGCCTGCTCATGGGGCAGGTCGTCGTCATTGATCGGCTGCATGGCGGCTTCGTCAAACCGCTGACTGGCTGGTTTGCCATAGGCCCATAGGGCGATGGCAACGAAACAAGCCAATCCAGCCACAGTGAGTACTTCCCGAAACAGATTGATATCCATGGCAAAGCTCCCGCTTAGCGTATGCCCTTCAAAGCAAGGCCCAGGCCCTGCAAGTAGGCGACAACCGCATCCATTTCCGTCTTGCCGTCCACAAGCTTTGGTGCTTCAGCAATTTCAGCATCGGTGTAGGGCACGCCAACCTTACGCAGTGCCGTCATGCTGGCTTGTACTTTGGTTGGGTCAACCTTGCCGGATGCCAACCATGGGAAAGCGGGCATGTTCGATTCGGGCACAACATCGCGTGGATTGGTCAGATGCACCACATGCCATTCATCCGAGTAACGGCCGCCGACACGCGCCAGGTCGGGACCGGTACGCTTGGAACCCCACTGGAACGGATGGTCATAGACGGACTCGCCAGCAACCGAATAATGGCCATAGCGTTCGGTTTCGGCACGGAAGGGGCGGATCATCTGCGAATGGCAGTTGTAGCAACCTTCGCGCAGGTAAACGTCCCGACCTGCCAGTTGCAGTGCGTCATATGGCTTTACGCCTGGCGTGGGCTGCGTGGTGGACTTGGAGTACATCAATGGCAGGATTTCCACCATCATGGCCACGCTGATAATCAGTATCGTGAATACGATCAGGTAGCCGACATGCTCTTCGATCAATCTTTGAATTCTGTTCATGACGTCTCTCGGCTTAAGCGTGGGCGTGTTGCAGAGCAGGAATCGGCGCATCCACCGACTTCCCCTGCATGACGGTGCGGGCCACGTTGTAGGCCATCACGAACATACCACTAAGGAATAATGCTCCACCCAGTACGCGGATGTAGTAGTAGGGGTAGCTGGCCTTGACTGAGTCAATAAACGCGTAGGTCAACGTGCCATCCGCATTGGTGGCACGCCACATCAAGCCTTGGGTCACACCCGAGATCCACATCGCGGCGATATAGAGCACCACGCCCAGCGTTGCCATCCAGAAATGTGCTTCGATCAAGGGAATGGAGTACATCTTGTCACGGCCCCACAGGCGTGGGATCAGGTAGTAGATGGAACCAATCGAGATCATGGCAACCCAACCGAGGGCGCCAGAGTGCACGTGGCCAATGGTCCAGTCGGTGTAGTGGCTCAGTGCATTGACGGTCTTGATCGACATCATCGGGCCTTCAAAGGTCGACATGCCGTAGAAAGACAGTGCAGTAATCAGGAACTTCAGGATCGGGTCGGTACGCAGCTTATGCCACGCGCCGGACAGGGTCATGATGCCGTTGATCATGCCGCCCCAGCTTGGCGCCAACAGAATCAGGGAGAAGACCATACCCACGCTTTGCGTCCAGTCAGGCAGCGCGGTGTAGTGCAGATGGTGTGGTCCCGCCCACATATAGGTAAAGACGAGCGCCCAGAAATGCACCACCGACAGGCGATAGGAATAAACAGGACGGCCCGCTTGCTTGGGGATGAAGTAGTACATCATCCCGAGGAAGGCGGCGGTCAGAAAGAAGCCCACCGCGTTATGGCCATACCACCATTGCACCATGGCATCCACAGCGCCGGCGTAAGCCGAGTAGGACTTCCACATGCTGACGGGTACGGCCATGCTGTTGACGATATGCAGCAACGCCACCGCCAGGATGAAAGCACCGTAGAACCAGTTAGCCACATAGATGTGTTTTTGGGTACGTTTGGCAATGGTGCCGAAGAACACATAGGCGTAGGTAACCCAGACTATCGTGATCAGCACATCGATAGGCCATTCCAGTTCTGCGTATTCCTTACCCTGGGTATAACCCAGCGGTAAAGTGATCGCGGCGAGGACGATAACGAGTTGCCAACCCCAGAACGTAAAGGCTGCGAGTTTGTCGGAAATCAGGCGTACGCCACAGGTGCGTTGCACGACGTAGTAGCTGGTGGCGAACAATGCGCTGCCGCCAAAGGCGAAGATGACCGCATTGGTATGTAGTGGACGTAAGCGGCCGAAATGGAAATAAGGACCGTAATTCAGTTCTGGCCAAGCCATCTGAGCGGCGATGACTACGCCGGCCAGCATACCCACAATCCCCCAGACTACCGTCATGATGCTGAACTGCCGCACCACTTGGTAATTGAAGGTTTCCACCCCGTGATGGGGTTCAAGCGCCGAATTGGCTTGCATGGAAGTCTCCGAAAACGCGTATAAAACAAACAGGCCGTATTGCGATACCGTACGCAGCCTGAGGTAAACAGGGGGCGCGACCGTAGCAGAACCGGATTTGTTGGTGGTTGCTGCAGCGTAGGTACCAGGGGGCTCGTTCAGCCTACCGCAGACACCGGATGTCGGCCTTGACTTATATCAACCGCGTCAGCGGCGCACTGAATAAGTACGGGACGAGGCCGAGAAAGTACCTGCATATCAGTACTTAAATCTTTGCTGCGAAACCGCAAATCTTACCGTCAGCTAGGGCGGCGGGCAATCGAGCATTTACTCCCAAAGGTCCATGTAGAGGGCAATTCAGCTTGCTGGAGGCTACTCATCAAGAACGGTTCTCATTTTTTAAGGACAATTTCTTAATTACGGGTATGGCCGGCTTGTCTGCTGACTCAGCCAAGCAATTGTATCGAAAGGCATTTCGTCGGCATCTCTGCTAGCTATAGTCCGCGGCTGAGCAGAAAACAAAAACAAAAAACGGCGAACCTGGGTTCGCCGTTTTTTTCGGGGTCGCTACTTAGATTTAGTGATGATGACCATGTGGGCCGTGGACGTGGCCGTGGTCCAGTTCTTCCTTGGAAGCAGCCCGGACTTCTGCAATCGTAGCGACAAAACGGATGCGCTTACCGGCCAGCGGATGGTTGCCATCGACCACGACTTTGCCGTCGGCGATCTCGGTTACGGTGAACAGCATCACGTCACCGCTTTCAGGGTCATCGGCTTCAAACATCATGCCGACTTCCAGTTCTGCCGGGAAAACGTCCTGGGATTCAATACGCACCAATTCAGCGTCGTATTCGCCAAAAGCATCGTCGGGCTCCATGGTCACGTCGATTTTCTCGCCGACTTTCTTGCCATGAAGGGCTTCTTCCACCACAGGGAAAATGCCGTCGTAGCCGCCATGCAGGTAAACCATCGGCTCGTCTGGCTGGGTTTTGTCCAGCGAGGTGCCTTCGGCATCAAACATTTCATATTGCAGGGCGACTACCGAGTTCTTCGCGATTTCCATGGGCGGATTTCCTTGGGGTGATGCCAGTCAGGCATCAAGTTGCTGAATGAGTTTGAGGACATCCGCCGCATGCCCGCGCGGAGCAACGTTATACAGCGCGTGGCGCAGCGTGCCTGAGCGATCGACGATGAATGTCGAGCGGATGGTGCCGAATTTTACCACGCCATTGCGTTCCAACTGCCGAAGTGTGTGGTAGCTCTTTGAAACTTCTGATTCGCTATCGGATAAAAGCCGCACCAAGAGGCCGTGCCTGTCGCGAAAAACCTCATGGCAGAATGGGTCATCCAGGCTGACACCGAGCACCACGGTGCCGGACTTCGCAAAGTGTTCGGCCAGATCAGTGAACTCCAGGGCCTCCACTGTGCACCCTGGTGCGTCATCACGATGATAGAAATACAGTACGACTTGCTGTTTATTGCGATAGTCAGACAATCTGACCATATCCATTGCGGCGTCGGGTAGCTCGAAGTCGGGTGCAGCTTGGCCTGGTGTCAGCATATGTACCTCGGTGAATTTCCCCCTGCTGCATGGTCTGGCCTGGGATGCGATAATCGGGGCCACCTTACTTTTCCCCTATATAGCCCAGATGCCCAAATCGCTACTCGGGAATCTGACAGCCGAGCAATTTCTGTCCGATTACTGGCAAAAGAAGCCCCTCTTGATTCGCCAGGCCGTGAGCCAGTTCGACTGGCAACCTGAACTCGCCGATCTGATCGCGCTTGCAACGCAGGATGATGTCGAGTCCCGCTTGATTGAGAACAAACAGGGTAAATGGTCTTGTGAATCCGGACCTTTTCGGCCGAATCGCTTCAAACGCTTGCTGCCCACGGATTGGACTGTGTTGGTCCAGAACGTCAACCATCATGTTCCGTTTGCAACCGAGTTACTGTACCGATTCGACTTCATTCCCCATGTGCGCCTCGATGATTTGATGATCAGCTATGCGCCAGCCGGTGGCGGCGTTGGTCCTCACTTTGACAGTTATGACGTCTTTTTGCTCCAGGTTGGCGGCAAAAAGCGTTGGCGTATTTCCGCGCAAACTGACCTGGATTTGGCGGAAGATGCGCCGCTCAAGATATTGAAGCGCTTTGAAGCCGAGCAGGAATGGGTGCTGGAACATGGCGACATGCTCTATCTGCCGCCCAAATACGCGCACGAAGGCGTAGCGTTGGAGGCAGGGCAAACGTGGTCTATCGGTTTTCGTGCGCCGAGCGCGCAGGAGATGGGCGGGGCATTCCTGGATTTCCTGCGGGATCGGATCGAACTTGATGGCTTATATGCCGACCCTAATCTGCAAAAGCCCATTGATCCAGCACGGGTGCCCTACGATTTTGTAGTACGCATTAAAGCCATGCTGGATGGCATACGCTGGAATGAGGCTGAGGTGCGTGAATTCATTGGACATTATTTTTCCGAACCCAAAGCCCACGTGTTCTACGACTCGCCGGACGAAGAGGACAGCGAGCCCGCCTTTGCCCGCAAGTTGGCCAAGCAAGGCGTTCAGTTGGACATGAAAACCGTACTGCTTTTTGACGACGCACGCTTTTACATCAACGGCGAAACGCTGGACGCAGGGCTGGATGCAATTGAACATTTACGACAGTTAGCTAACCAACGTCGACTGCCACCCGCCGTTTATCCTGCTACGCTCATTGCTGCGCTTTACCCCTGTTACCAATACGGATACCTGCATCTTGGCTAAGTACGCCTTCCCTTCTGACTGCCCCTGCGGCAGTGGCAAGTCCTATAAAGACTGCTGTTTTATGTACCACATGGAAAAAATCCACGCACCGACGCCAGAGGCGCTGATGCGTTCGCGTTATGCCGCTTACGTGCTGAAGAAGGCGGATTACCTCTTGTACAGCTGGCACCCGGATACCCGGCCGGCCGAGTTAGACCTTAACGACGATGTGAAGTGGGTTGGCCTTACCATTGTTGGGACGGAGCTTGGCGTGGATGGTCTGGAGGGTACGGTTGAGTTTGTCGCCAAATATAAGATTGGTGGCAAGGCAGCCAAGATGACGGAAAAGAGTAATTTCGTCCGGCAGGGTAATCGCTGGTATTACTTCGACGGGGACGTCGAGGAGTGAACTGCTAGCAGCGGTAGATGCCATCTGCCTTGAGCACAGCTGCAGCAAGATCATGTTGCTCAGCAGTACTGAGCGCGAGGATGCCCATCGCTTTTTTGAACAGAATGCCTATCAAGGCGACCGCAAGCGTGGTTTTGTGAAATATCGTCGATCTTTCGGCAACCCGTTTTCGGCAGGCGAGCCCTGCGCTGCATTGGTTGAAAAGGAAACCCTATGAGTAAGCTAACGATTAGCACCCAGTTTGATTCTGGTTCTATCGAGGTGGTCAGTTTGGTTGATCATCGTGACATCCAATTGCGAATCAAGCCTGACAATGCGAGTGAATTCGCTCAGTGGTTTCATTTCCGCCTGCAAGGGGCTGTAGGGTTGCCGACGCAGCTGCGGTTTTTAAATGCCGGCAAGTCAGCATATCCGGATTGGTATGGTTACCGCGTGGTGGCTAGTTACGACCGCCAGCACTGGTTCCGTATCCCCACGGAGTTTGATGGTCAGGTCATGACAGCGAGTGTCACCCCTGTAGCCAACAGTATTTACTTCGCCTATTTCGAGCCGTACAGCTATGAGCGGCATCTCGATCTGATCGGCTTTGCCGGTGAATCGGACAAGGTCGAGCTGGAGCATCTTGGGAATACCCTGGATGGCCGGGACATGACACTCTTGCGCATTACCGATGAATTGGCGCCTGTACCGCTGGGGAAGAAGAAAAAGGTTTGGCTGACTGCACGGCAGCATCCAGGTGAAACCATGGCTGAATGGTTTATCGAAGGTTTTCTGGAACGCCTGCTTGATGTGGACGACCCGGTCAGCAGGGTATTGCTGAGTAAGTGCTGTTTCTACGTCGTGCCAAATATGAATCCAGACGGTGCGGCAAGGGGTAATTTACGGACCAACGCGGCGGGCGCCAACTTGAATCGCGAGTGGCAGAACCCATCCATGTCACATAGCCCGGAAGTGTTCCTAGTTCGTGAGAAGATGCTGGCGACAGGTATCGATCTTTTTCTGGATGTACATGGCGATGAAATCCGCCCTTATAACTTCGTGGCTGGTTGCGAGGGAAACCCAGGTTATAGCGACAGGTTGCATAAGTTGGAAAATGCTTTTAAAGCTGCTTGGATGGCCATCTCACCCGATTTCCAGGACGTTCATGGCTATGAAAAGGAAGCCCCGGGCCAAGCCAATCTGACCTTGGCAACGAACTGGGTCGGGCAGCAATTTGATTGCCTTGCCTACACCATCGAAATGCCCTTCAAGGACAACGCGGACCTGCCCGATGAGGAATACGGCTGGAGTGGTGAGCGTTCCAAGAAGTTGGGAGCTGGCGTGTTGTCGCCTATTTTGGCGATGGTTGATCAGGTCCGTTGATTACAAAGGGCTTCCTGGCTAAAAGACACCTCGCTGGTGCGAGGTGTTTTGTTTTCTAATGGCACCCGTATGGAAGGAATATTTTTGGTGCATCTCGCGCAGGCATTTCTTTCAGCACATGAAATAGTCGAGTAAAATCCTCGGCCTTTTCCGACGCTTCCCAGAGCCATCAATGTTTGCGCGACTACGTGAAAATATCGCCATTGTTTTCGAGCGTGATCCGGCTGCACGCTCGACGTGGGAAGTGCTCACCTGTTACCCCGGTTTGCATGCGCTGACATTCCATCAACTCGCCCATATGCTTTGGCGTAACAATTTCAAGTGGTTGGCGCGCTTTACCTCGCATATCAGCCGCTTTCTGACGGGTATTGAGATACATCCTGGCGCTACGATAGGACGATGTGTGTTTATCGATCATGGCATGGGTGTGGTGATCGGTGAGACGGCGGTGATTGGGGATAATTGCACGCTGTACCACGGTGTGACCTTGGGTGGAACGAGCTGGAATAAAGGCAAGCGCCACCCAACGTTGGAAGCCGGCGTGATTATTGGTGCTGGCGCGAAGATTTTGGGACCGATCACATTACATGCTGGTACCAAGGTCGGCTCGAACGCTGTAGTAGTCAAGGATGTGCCGGCCAACGCGACAGCTGTGGGCATACCCGCCCGTATTGTAGCGAGCGAGGCCGCCCAAGTGCGGGAAGCTGCTGCGGAGAAGATGGGGTTTTCGGCCTATGCGATTTCAAGTCAGATGAATGACCCGGTCGTGCAGGCTATCCATGGGCTGGTTGACCATAGCGCGAATATTGATGCGCGGATAGAAAAGATACTGCAACGCCTCGAACATCTGGGTGTGGATTGCGCAGAAGAGCGTGCTACTGCCGATAAATTTGATCCTAATTATCTGAACCGAATTGTTGACTAAATCAGTTGGTTAAAAGCTTGACTAAAAAAGTCGGGTATTTTATTCTTCGAGCTATACATACTCAGGAACGCATATGCGTTTAACCACTAAAGGCCGCTTTGCCGTCACAGCCATGTTGGACTTGGCCCTGCGTGAGCAGAAAGGGCCGGTTACCTTGGCGGGTATTTCTGAGCGGCAGCAGATTTCACTTTCCTATCTTGAGCAGTTGTTCGGCAAACTGCGCCGCAATAACCTTGTGGATAGCGTGCGTGGCCCCGGTGGGGGTTACTGCCTGGCGCGGCCGGTGGCGGCTATTTCGGTGGCCGACATCATTACCGCGGTGGACGAGCCCTTGGATGCCACTCAATGCGGCGGTAAGGAAAATTGTCTTGAAGATAACAAGCGCTGCATGACGCACGACTTGTGGTCTGACCTTAACCGTACCATCTATGAATACCTTGCATCGGTGAGTTTGGCGGACCTGATCGAGAAACAGCGTGGTCAATGTCCTGCCGCGCAAGCCAGCCCTGAATGCAGCGTATTGCACGACAAGCGCAAGAGCACGCAAGAACAACAGATCATCGTTTGATCTGTTGATGTAGAGAGGCCAAAAGGTCCTTTTTCAACTGGGAGTTGATGTACCGCATGGAGCGTAGTAAATGAAACTGCCGATTTACCTCGACTATTCCGCCACCACACCGGTGGATCCGCGTGTTGCCCAGGCAATGATTCCTTGGTTGACTGAGCAGTTCGGCAACCCGGCCAGCCGTTCTCATCCTTTTGGCTGGGTAGCGGAGGAAGCCGTTGAGAATGCCCGCGAAGAAGTGGCCAGACTGGTTAATTGCGATGCCAAGGAAATTGTCTGGACGTCTGGTGCGACCGAGTCCAACAATCTCGCCATCAAAGGCGCAGCGCATTTCTACCAAGACAAGGGTAAGCACCTTATTACCATGAAGACCGAGCACAAAGCGGTGCTCGATACCATGCGGGAGTTGGAACGCGAGGGTTTTGAAGTTACTTACCTGAGCCCGCTGGAAAATGGTCTGGTCGATATGGAAGTGCTCAAGGCTACGCTGCGCGATGACACCATTCTTGTGTCCATCATGGGTGTGAACAATGAAATCGGTGTGGTACAGCCAATAGCAGAGCTGGGCGAATTGTTGCGTGAGCGCGGCATCTTGTTCCATGTCGATGCAGCCCAGGCGACCGGCAAGATTGTGCTAGATCTTTCAGTACTGAAGGTTGATTTGATGAGCTTCTCGGCCCACAAGACCTACGGCCCGAAGGGTATTGGCGCGCTTTACGTGCGCCGTAAGCCGCGTGTTCGCCTGGAAGCACAGATGCACGGTGGTGGTCATGAGCGTGGTATGCGTTCTGGAACCTTGGCGCCGCATCAGATCGTTGGTATGGGTGAGGCTTTCAAGCTTGCACGGGAAGAGATGGCGACCGAGCTGGATCGCATTCGTATGCTGCGTGATCGCCTGTGGCATGGCATCTCCGGCCTGGAAGAGGTTTACCTGAACGGTGATATGGATGCCCGTGTGCCCCATAACCTCAATGTCAGCTTCAACTATGTCGAAGGTGAATCACTGATCATGGCCTTGAAGGACTTGGCCGTATCGAGTGGTTCTGCGTGTACTTCAGCCTCGCTGGAGCCCAGCTATGTGCTGCGAGCCCTGGGCCGTAACGATGAGCTGGCGCATTCGTCGATCCGTTTCACCATCGGTCGTTTCACCACGGTGGAAGACATCGATTACGCCATCAAGCTGATTCACGAAAAGATCGGCAAGTTGCGCGAACTCTCTCCTCTGTGGGACATGTTCAAGGAAGGCATCGACCTGAATACGGTGCAATGGGCGGCGCACTAAGAGCTGGTTAAAAGTCTCGCGAGCTAAGACAAGGCAAACGCACCCGAGGAAGTAGTGCTTAGAAGGGGTAAGTCAGCATTCCGAGGGTGTTTAACGCCGTATCACTGGCAGCAGATTTTGAACAGATGCTAAGTGCATCGCTCTGATTCGTTCCCGTACGGATCACTGAAATAAAAGCGGAACAACTGGGGTCCCGCTAAGGAGTTAGAAAAATGGCATATAGCGAAAAAGTCATCGATCATTACGAAAACCCGCGTAACGTCGGCTCTTTTGAAAAGGGTGACGAATCGGTAGGAACCGGCATGGTAGGTGCGCCTGCCTGTGGCGATGTGATGAAGCTGCAGATCAAAGTGGGTCAGGACGGTGTGATTGAAGACGCCAAGTTCAAGACCTACGGTTGCGGTTCGGCAATTGCCTCAAGCTCACTGATCACCGAATGGGTGAAGGGCAAAACCCTGGATCAGGCCATGGCGATCAAGAATACGCAGATCGCTGAAGAGCTTGCGTTGCCACCGGTCAAGATTCACTGCTCCATCCTGGCTGAGGATGCCATCAAGGCAGCTGTAGCCGACTACAAGGCCAAACACGAGGCTTGATCATGGCGCTTACTCTGTCGGAAAAAGCGGCCAAGCATGTTGCTAACTACATTGCCAAGCGTGGCAAAGGGGTTGGTGTACGGCTTGCTGTGCGTACATCGGGCTGTTCGGGTATGGCTTATAAGCTCGAGTTTGTCGATCAGGCTTCGGATGATGATTTAGCCTTCGAGAGCCACGGCGTCAAGATTTTTACCGATGCCAAGAGCCTGCCTTATCTGGATGGCACCGAGCTTGATTTCGTCAAGGAAGGCTTGAATGAGGGCTTCAAGTTCAATAACCCGAACGTGAAGGACGAGTGCGGCTGCGGGGAAAGTTTCAATACCTGAGCACCTGTTCAGTTGTTCCCTGCAGTAAGGCTGTGACAGGTTATGAGCTCGTGATGAACCGGGCGAGAGGAAATCCAGCGCCGCCCATAAGCGGCGTTGCTTTTTATTGCACCGGGTAAACAGGTTGGAACACCATGGCTTTTGATTTCTCGTTGGATCATTTCTCTTTATTTGGCTTGCAGCGTACGTTTGCGTTGGATAGTGCCGTGCTGGAGTCAGCATATCGGGCGTTGCAGACGCAATATCATCCGGATCGCGCCGCCAGTTTGCCTGATGCCGACAAACGACAGGCATTGCAAGCGGCCACCCGCGTGAATGAAGCTTTCCAACTTCTGAAGTCCCCCATATCGCGTGCACGTTATCTGCTGCAGCTGGTTGGGGTTGATACGCAGGAAGAAACGAACACCAAGATGCCGGTGGCTTTCCTAATGCAGCAGATGGAATGGCGTGAAACGGTAGCGGATGCACGCGCCAGCCAGGATATGCCGGCATTGGACCAATTAGCCGAAGATTTGGGCAAGGAAAGACGCGGATTGGAAGCAGCATTGGTTATTGATCTGGATGTACAGCATGACTATGAGCATGCAGCCCTGACGGTGCGCAAGCTCAGGTTTCTGGAAAAGCTGGATCAGGAAATAGGTGATGCTGTCGAGGTGCTGTTGGACTGAATCATGGGTACAGCGTCAGTTTGGCTAACTAACTGCAATTGAAAGGATGCTGCAATGGATACCAGCAAACATGATTTTGGCGGGCTGTTTGCCCAATTGGGGTTGCCGAACGATGTGCCTGCAATGAAAGCCTTTGTCGCGGCGCACTCTTTGCCCCCCGGTGTTGCGTTGTCGGAAGCTGACTTTTGGCAGCCTTTTCAGTCCAGTTTCCTTGCAGAGGAGTTGGCCGAGGATGGTGATTGGGCCGAGGTGATAGATGAGTTGGCGCTGCTGTTGAGTAAATAGCGACCAGTTAAAGAAGGGCAACGGCCCGTTGGCCAACCCGGACATATGCAACGCTTTGTCCGGGGTTATGAAGATGAAAGTGATATGGCTTTATTTCAAATCGCCGAACCGGGCGAGGCTCCTGCTCCCCATCAGCATCGATTGGCGGTCGGTATTGACCTTGGTACGACCAATTCGCTGGTAGCGACGGTGCGTAGCGGGTCCGCCACTGTGCTGTCGGACGAGCGAGGTCGCAATCTGTTGCCTTCGGTTGTGCATTACGCGGCAGATGGCCAGATCACCATCGGCCATCGTGCCCAAGCCAAGCAGACAGAAGATCCGCGAAACACCATTGTGTCGGTCAAGCGTTTCATGGGCCGCGGTGTGAAAGACCTGCCGGATTCGGCCGCAACGCCGTATCGCTTTGTCGATGCGCCGGGCATGCTCAAACTCAAGACGATAGTTGGCGAAAAAAGCCCCGTGGAAGTCTCGGCTGAAATCCTCCGTGTACTTAAACAACGGGCAGAGGCCAGTCTTGGCGGTGAACTGATGGGGGCGGTGATTACGGTTCCTGCATATTTTGATGATGCACAACGGCAAGCTACCAAGGATGCAGCCCTGCTGGCGGGGTTGAATGTGCTGCGTCTATTGAATGAGCCCACAGCCGCTGCCGTGGCATATGGTCTGGATAACGCAGCTGAAGGCACTTATGTAGTCTACGACCTTGGTGGCGGTACTTTCGATGTCTCGATCTTGAAGCTGACACGAGGTGTTTTCGAAGTATTGGCAACATCGGGAGACTCGGCGCTGGGAGGGGATGATTTTGACCAACGCATTTTCTGCTGGATTGCCGAGCAGGCAGGCTTAAGTCTGCTGGGCGACCAAGATACCCGCTTGTTGCTTACCCGCGCGCGTGAAGCCAAAGAGGCTTTATCCGAGCATGATGCCACCCGTATCACAGCCAAGCTGCAAAGCGGCACTGTGATTGATGTGGAATTGAACGTCGAGACTTTCGAGACTATCAGTAAGACCCTGGTGCAGAAGACCATCAACCCTTTGCGTAAGGCAATGCGGGACGCGAAACTCGGTGTCGACGATATAAAGGGGGTTGTGATGGTTGGGGGGGCTACCCGAATGCCCCATGTCCGCCGTGCAGTGGCTGAGTTCTTCGGTCGTGAGCCATTGACCAATCTTGATCCCGACAAAGTGGTTGCCTTGGGGGCAGCCATGCAGGCCAATGCCTTGGCCGGCAACAAGAGCGACGATGAATGGCTGCTGTTGGATGTGATTCCGCTTTCATTAGGGTTGGAAACCATGGGTGGTCTAGCTGAGAAGGTCATCCCACGCAACAGCACGATCCCGACTGCACGTGCGCAGGATTTCACCACCTATAAGGATGGCCAGACTGCGATGGCTATCCATGTCATACAAGGTGAGCGCGAACTCGTTGCCGATTGCCGCAGCCTTGCGCGCTTTGAGCTACGTGGCATTCCGCCGATGGCAGCGGGTGCGGCCCGTATCCGTGTCACTTTTCAGGTGGATGCCGATGGCCTCTTGGCTGTTTTCGCACGGGAGCAGTCGACCGGGGTTGAAGCCAGCATTGCAGTGAAGCCGTCGTATGGCTTGGCTGACGATGAGATTGCCAAGATGCTGCAGGATTCGCTGGCCAATGCCGGTGCCGACATGAAAGCCCGTAGCCTGGCAGAAGCGAGAGTCGAGGCCGAGAGTCTTATGACGGCGACGACAACCGCCCTGGCCGTGGATGCTGCGCTATTAAGCGAAGCGGAACACAAGAAAGTGCAGGCAGCGATTGCGTTGCTGCACGAGGCCACGGGTGGTGAAGATGCTGCGTTGATTCGTACGCGTACCGAGGAATTGAATCAAGCCACGGCTGATTTTGCAGGACAACGTATGGACCAAGCGGTGAAGCGTGGATTGACTGGCCATAAGTTGAGCGAGCTGGGTTAAGAGCCGCTAACAAAACCCTTATGGCGTTGTTGTGTAAGCTTGCCGTACCCGCGTACTGTCTGCGCGTACACGCCTAGCCAGAACTGCTTCGCTGGGTTTTGTTAGTGGCTCTAAGCCGGCAGATCGATAGCTAGATTGTGGATCCCTGGCTTTGGCGTGCAGCGCATCTGCGCAATCCTGACGGCAACTGCATCATTCTTTTTCTACGCGGGTGAGAACTGACTTAGCCCGCGCTGGTATTTGCAAGACATTTGAAGAAACAGCGAGAGGCAAATATGCCCATCATCACCGTACTACCCCATGCCCAATTGTGTCCCGAGGGTGCGACCTTGCAGGTTGAGTCTGGCGAGACTATCTGCGATGCCTTGTTGAACAACGACATTGCGATTGAACACGCTTGCGAGAAGTCATGCGCCTGCACCACCTGCCATGTCATCGTGAAAAAGGGCTTCAATAGCTTGGCCCCGAGTGAAGAGGAGGAGGATGACCTGCTCGATAAAGCCTGGGGGCTGACGAGTGTCTCGCGCCTATCTTGCCAAGCGGTTGTGACGAAGGATGACCTTACCGTGGAAATTCCCAAGTACACCATCAATCATGCACGTGAGCACTACGACAAAGACTGGGACGTTTAACCGTCACGGCAAAGGAGCAGATCATGAAATGGACAGACTCACGTGAGATTGCCATCGCGCTTTGCGACAAATTTCCGGATACCGACCCCAAGTCCATACGTTTCACCGACTTGAGGCAATGGGTGCTGAAATTGGAAGGGTTTGATGACGACCCAGCACATTGTGGCGAGAAGATTTTGGAGGCCATCCAGCTGAATTGGATGGACGAAGCAGAGTAGTTCCCATCGCTTTGCTGCAGGAGTACAAAAAGGGCGCATCAGCGCCTTTTTTGTTTTGGTGTGGCGCTTGTGCACGGTAGGATTGGCTACATCGCAAAACAACGAGAGGATAGCCATGCTGATGCAGGCTGATAATTGCACGCTGCTGGTTGTGGATGTGCAGGAAAAGCTGATTGCTTCCATTGTCGAAGCGCCGCGATTGGTGGCATCGATGAAGTGGTTGGTGGATGCCGCCCGTATGAATGGTGTGCCCATCGTGGTGTCGGAGCAATATCCCCAAGGACTGGGCCATACTTTGCCTCTTCTTACGGATGCGGCAGCCAACCACGTTGTCGTCGGGAAGACAGTTTTCTCCTGTGTCGCAGCTGATTGTTTGAAGGGTACGCTGCTTGAGGTTCGCCAACAGGTTGTGATCTGCGGGATCGAAGCACATGTTTGTGTGTTGCAAACAGCATTGGACCTTAAAGCCGTAGGAAAAGAGGTCTTCGTGGTGGCGGATGCCGTGGGTTCCCGCAGCCAGGAAGACAAGGCTGCGGCTTTAGCCCGTGTAGCGGCGGCAGGTGTGCAGGTGATAACGCGTGAAATGGCGCTCTTCGAGTGGATGCGCGATAGCCGTGCACCGCAATTCAGAGATGCGAGCAAGCAATTATTGCAAGTGCCGCCAGCGTTGAAATTCTCGGAAGTGCTGGCTTGTCTGCCGCGTGTTGATCGTCTAGGTGGCATGCAGTTGTGGCGCGAGGGCAAGCTTGAAGCTGTGATCGAGAACCGTCCCGGCCAAACAGGCTCTTTGGCGGTTTACCATGCCCTCTATCGTGACTATGGCGCGATCACGCCTAAAGCCGCGCGGCTTGGACAATGGTTGTATAGCGAACATGCTGAAGACGCTCGCACACACCCAGGCAAGCACCCAAATATCGACCGCTTGTTCTCGTTGGAGGTTCTGGGTGGCGGGTATGGTGTACGGTTGCTGATGCAATGATCTGAATATAAAAAGGCTGGTTCCAAACCAGCCTTTTGATTGGCATCAACCTACGCAAGACTTTAGTCATATTCCTGCTTATAACCAGTTCCAAGTCTTGCGAGTTGGGGTGCTTTTAACGCTATATCGCGGTGTCTAGCAGGTATGGAAAGACCATTAGAACCCGTTTACGACCTGTCAAGAGCAGCTGTCAGCAGGGCGCAGAGCAGCGCAGAAACCGAAGTGTACTTAGGTACATGAGGATTTCGAGCAGCACACAAGCCCTGATCACAGCTGCGCAGTAAGATCGTGAGCAGGTAATTAGTCCATGATCCAGGCTTGGCTCCCTTTAGGCTGTTTATACCACCTCGGGTCTTGATAGTCGCCATGTGCCAAGTCCGGCCGCACTTTCAGTACCGTAAACATCCCACCCATTTCAATGGGGCCGTAGGGGCCGGTCCCGGTCATCATCGGCAGGGTATTGGCAGGCAAAGGCATCATCTCGTTCATGGATGCCATATTCTGCATTTCAGCCATACCAGTGCTGCCCATGGCCATATAGTGCTTGCCCGGTAGCAGCTGTTCGAGATGATGAGAGAGCTTTTTCTGGTCCACGCCCAGCATATTGGGGCCACTATGGCCCATCGGCCCCATGGTGTGATGTGACTTGTGGCAGTGAAATGCCCAGTCTCCCGGTGCATCGGCGATGAATTCGATCACCCGCATCTGGCCAACGGCAATATCGGTGGTTACTTCAGGCCATTGTGCTGCAGGGGGAATCCAGCCGCCATCAGTACCGCTCACCTTGAAAGTATGGCCATGCAGGTGGATGGGGTGGTTGGTCATTGTGAGGTTACCCACCCGAATCCGAACCCGCTCGCCCTGACGCGCCACCAGTGTCTGGATAGCGGGAAAAGTACGGGAGTTGAAGGTCCAGAGATTGAAGTCCGTCATCGTCGATGTTTTCGCGGTCATCGTATCTGGTTCAATGTCGTAGGCGGCCAGCAGGAACGCGTAGTCACGGTCGACCCGTCGTTCATTCGGGTTTCTTGGGTGAACGATGAACAATCCCATCATACCCAGCGCCATTTGTACCTGTTCATCGGCATGCGGGTGATACATGAAGGTACCGGATTTACTGAGGGTGAACTCATAGACGCAGGTCTTGCCGGGTGGAATCTGTGGTTGGTTCAACCCGCCTACGCCATCCATGCCATTCGGTAGCAGTAAGCCATGCCAATGGATGGTGGTGTGTTCCGGCAGCTTGTTGGTAACGAATATGCGGATCTTATCGCCTTCGACAGCTTCGATGGTTGGGCCCGGCGAGCCACCGTTATAGCCCCAGAACTTCGCCTTCATGCCCGGCGCAACCTCTTGTTCTATGGGTTCCGCAGTCAGGCGAAACTCCTTTACCCCATCCTTCACAGTCCAATCCAGCGACTGACCATTGAGTGTGACAACCGGTGTGTGACCTTCCTTTGCAACCATCCCCGAGGGTTTGCCAGAAGGGGTGTTAACGGCGACGCGTTCTGCTGCATGGGCAGCTGGCAGCGCGGAGAGGGCAGCCATAGAACCTGCGAAGCTGCTGAGAAATGTACGTCTTTGCATGGCTATTCCTTTTCCCCTCTCAATGGTGCTTGGTGGGGGCTTCAATGATGCTGGGGATGGACTTGATAGTGGGTTGCTCGTAGTTCGGGGTAGGCAGTTTGCCCCCGACCAAAGATTCGAGCGCCAGCCAAGCCAACCAGTAGTCCCGTTGGGCGATTATTAGCCGCTGTTGGGTTGCCAGCTCTGCCATTCGTGATTTCAACAGTTCATCCACGCCTCGAAGCATGCCGTTGTAGTGTTTAAGCGCTTCTGTGCTGGCGGCTTGTCGTTGGGGAAGTATCTCCTGCGCAAGGGCTTGCCAACGTTGCTGTGCCAGAGCCAGCTTGCTTTCGAGCTCAGTAAGTTTGCTGGCCAGCTCGTGTACATCGGTTTCGGCTGCCAAACGGGTTCCGAGCTGATTTTCCTTATGACCGAGAGCATTTTTGCCACTGAACAAGGGCAAGGTGGGGACAGTCTGGCGCAAGGTGTTTTGTTCACTAACGCTACGATCTTGGCTAAGCGTATTTAGTACGTGGCGAAGCGGGAGGTTGTACTGTTTGGCGAGTTCCAGCAGTCCTTTGAAGCGGGGAATGCCAGCAGGTGGGGTGGGTAATGGCGCCAGCTTTAATGGCGTATCGGGATTTATGCCCAATTCACGACGTAGATCAAGCAAAGCCATTTCGCCTGTTTGGCGTTCTTCCATCACTTCCAGCCGGGTATCGCCGACTTCGGCCAATGCTGTCGCCTCATCCAGTCGTGAGAGGTTGCTTGCATCGCGTCGGCTACGAGCCAACTCCATCAATGCCTCAGTAGCAGTCTGTTGGTCTGTAAGGGCAGGGCGTAAGGCCTCTGCGGCAGCGGCACGGTACCATGCTTCTTGAACGATTTGGCTGCGATGCAGCAGGTTCTGCACCAGTTTACTGGTTCGGTCATCCAACTGGGATGGATTACCGATCAGCTCCTGCCACAGGTCCAGTTTGCCTTCGTGCAGCCAGCCGGCAGCAAGCAGTGCATTTGGTGTGGTGCCAAGGTCCAGGAGGGTATTACGGACTTCTGGATGTTGCAGCAAGGCCAGCCTTACAGCTGTGGCAGCATCAAAAGGTTGAGCCAACCGGTTTTGTACGGTGGTTTGCGCCGCAGCGTCAAAACGGGCCAGCGACGGGAATGGAATGGGTTCGGCAAAGGCCGTCGATAAGCTGAGCGCGATCAGCCATCGAATAGGAAAACGGGAAATTGTCACGATCGAATCTCCAAAGCAGCCATGTATAGATGGCCGAAGGTGAGCCGCAAAAGCACTAATAAATGCTACGGCTACGCTTTTCCAGCCTGATCACGATAGCTCATGAACAGGTGCTGGTTGGGGATCAGATCAATTGGGGAGGACGTTCCGGCTGTGGAAGTGTGGTGCTGTCAAAGCTCTCGGCCAGCAATGGGGTCTGGCAACCGGGCCGGCTTGGGATGATGCCAAATGCCAAACCCAAGGGGGTGGGCTTGATGTTTTGGCTGACACATTTGGCTATGCAGTCCGGATTATCACTACTGCAGCAATCAGCCTTGGCATGGACCTTGGATTTCTGACTGTTGGATGGCGTACTGCTTTCATTGGTATGGCAGGCTTGGTTGGCTTCTTTGAGATTGGTGGGCGTACTACTACGTATTGTTACTGCCTGGGCAGGCAGCAACGTCAGCAGCGCTATACAAAGTGCTGGTAACAAACGCAACAGAATCGCGATAAAAGAAGGCATCTATAAAGTTTAACCAAGGGGTAGGAGCTCTGACCAGCACAGATAGAAAGGAGTTCCGGTATATCTTGTTACATTCTCTGAATTAACCGGAGTTCTTACGGTACAAATAGTAACGTTCATTGCGGTCGCCCGGACGCCCACCTTGCCAGACCTCCTGCCAACCTTCTGGTACAGACAATGATTCCCGACCACCCTGGCGTAGTAGCCAGCGACAGTTGGTGTCAACATTCACTTCGCGCCGGTCGGTCTGCAAGCCTAGGTAGTAGTGAAGCGCCGCGCGCTGATTGCTTTGCAGGTTCTCACTGCTGATGCAGCTGTCCGTGGGTAGCTGATTGGCAATGCTATGGGCAAAGTCACGATAACTGGTTCGTGCATTGACCCAATCAGTGGCAAATGCGGTAGCCAACCCCCAACACAGCGTAATGCCTGCTGCCCAGTTAGTCACAGCTTGTCGCCCCATGGGTCGGCTTCGGGAAACCGCCCAGACCCAAAGCAGGGTAAACGTGATACCAAATAATAAGGCTGCAATCGAAAGCTCTGCCTGGAAGCTGGGCGCCAGTTCGTTGATTCGCACGGTAAGCCTGGCCGGGTAGCCCAAGTGCATGGCGGACCAGATTACCCAAAGGCATATGGCAAGCAGGCCAAAGGTGAATATGCCAAACCAGTTGATGAACGAAGCTGCACCACGGCGCAATACATCCAAACCCACCGCACCGATCAACGCCAGCGGTGGCAATAGCAACAGCGCATAGCCGCTGCGGCCGCTATCGGACAGGAAGAGGCAAAGCAAGGTCAGAAACCCGGCCAACAACGGTAACTGGAATTGGGTCTGGTTAAGCCGGTCTCGTTGCATCCATAAGGTGGCACCGGCAAGGAACCAGCTGGGCCAGGCAAACCAGGGCAATAACTTCAGGTAATAGCCGAAAGGGTGCATGGCTCGGACATAGGCAAAACCGCCGAAAAAGCCCAATGAATACCAGTCGTACCAATTTGTGAAAGCGGCCGGGGAATTTTGGTATAGCGCCAGTGCCCAGCTGGCAATCAATGGAATCGCCAGCGCCAGAGCAATCAATAGCGTCAATCCATAGCGTTGGAAGCGCCATGCTTTGAATATAGGAAGCAGGATCGCCAAGACGAGCAGTAAGGCTGCTTCAGCAAGGCTACCGCTCAGGCCGCAGGCCGATAGCGCTATTCCCAGTATGACTCCTGCAATCGAGGGTCGACGGGGCGCCAACGCTGTGGCATAGATACCCCAGCACCAAGCGGATAACACGGCGATATCGCCATTGAGTGCATGACCCGGCATCAGTAAACCAACACAACCAATTAGTATGAGTACGCCGCTGCGCCCATGGCGACGGCCGACCAATTCCCGTGCTGTCAGGCCCACACCCCAAAGCGCCATCGCCATAAATCCACCCGTGGCTAGGCGAGCGCCTTCATGCAATGAAAGGCCAAGCCACTGACCAACCCATGCGAATACCGCAGCTGCCCAGTAAAACAGTGGCGCGCGTTCCAGCCAAGGCTCCCCGGCGAGCATGGGCAGGCTCCAGCTCCCTTCGCTCAGCAGGTTACGGACGATATCGGAAATCACAATCTCGTCGGGCTTGAGTGGTTCCAGGCGAAGCAGTCCAGGTAATAGCCAAGCCAGGCAGAGTAATAACAACAGCCATGGTTTTTCTGTAGCCTGAGGTAGGTCTTGTTCGTTTGGCGGGGTGTAGGTGAGCATTGGCGCGAGCGGCTGGATGGTGCTTGAAGTCTAACAGGGCATAGGCTCGGGCAACGAAGCTTGGTTTCCCGGGGAAACAAAAAAGGCAGCCTTGGCTGCCTTTTTCTTGGTAAGCAGGAATTACTTCTTGCCGTACATCGAGAACTTGTTCTTGAACTTTTCGATACGGCCAGCGGTATCGACGATCTTTTGCTTACCGGTGTAGAAGGGGTGTGATTCGGACGATACGTCCAGACGCACAACCGGGTAATCCTTGCCATCAGTCCACTTCATGGTTTCGGAACCACGGGCCTTCATTGTGGTGCGGGTCAGGAATTTGAAGTCAACGCTTGCGTCAAAGAAGATGACTTCGTTGTATTCGGGGTGAATGCCAGCTTTCATTTCGGGGGTCCCTTAGCTAAAGGTGGGCCTGGGTTGTGCAGCGCCCGTCTTACGTAGAAAAGTTCGCGATTATGCGTGAGAACGCTTTGATTGGGCAAGAGATTCTGTGTTTTAGAGCCTCTTTAAAGTCTGCTGCGCGTTAGCCTCCTCACTTGCTTTTGCCTTGTCTTGTTCTGGCAGGCGAGATTTTGAGGAGGTTCTTGGCATTTGTTCAGATCTGTCAAGAGCAACTGTCAGCGGGGCACAGAACAGCGCACAAGCCCCGATCACGGCTGCGCAGTAAGATCGTAAGCAAGTTCTTAGTCCAAAGAAAAACCGGCCTGGGTGCGGCCGGTCTTCTTTAACCAGAACAAGATGTTAACGACGCATCGAATCGAAGAAGTCGTTATTGGTCTTGGTCTGTTTGATCTTGTCGAACAGAAATTCCATCGCTTCCAGCTCGTCCATTGGGTAGAGCAGTTTGCGCAACACCCAGATTTTCTGCAGCTGTTCTGGGGGAATCAATAGCTCTTCGCGGCGCGTGCCTGAACGGTTGACGTTGATGGCAGGGTAAATCCGTTTCTCGGCCATGCGGCGGTCGAGATGGATTTCCATATTGCCTGTACCCTTGAATTCTTCGTAGATCACATCATCCATACGGCTGCCAGTATCGATCAAGGCGGTGGCGATGATGGTCAGCGAACCACCTTCTTCGATATTGCGGGCTGCACCGAAGAAGCGTTTGGGTTTTTGTAGTGCATTGGCATCCACACCACCGGTTAATACCTTGCCCGATGCCGGGATCACGGTATTGTAGGCGCGGGCCAGACGAGTGATCGAATCGAGCAGAACGACCACGTCCTTCTTGTGTTCGACCAGACGCTTCGCTTTTTCGATCACCATCTCGGCGACCTGTACGTGACGCGTTGCCGGCTCATCGAAGGTGGATGCCACGACTTCACCGCGTACATTGCGGCTCATCTCGGTGACCTCCTCGGGCCGCTCATCGATCAGCAGCACAATCAGCACCACATCAGGGTGATTGGCAGTGATGGCATGGGCGATATTCTGCAGCATCACCGTCTTACCGGACTTGGGCGGCGCTACCAGGAGGCCGCGCTGACCTTTGCCGATGGGGGCGACTAGGTCGATGATACGTCCGGTAATGTTTTGTTCGGACTTGATATCCCGTTCCAGTTGTAAACGCTTGGTTGGAAACAGGGGGGTCAGGTTTTCGAACAGAATCTTGTTCTTGGCGGCTTCGGGCGGTTCACCGTTGACCTTATCTACCTTGACCAGGGCAAAGTAGCGTTCGCCATCCTTGGGTGTACGGATCTCGCCTTCTACCGTGTCACCGGTGTGCAGATTGAAGCGGCGGATCTGTGAAGGCGAGACGTAGATGTCGTCAGGGCCTGCAAGGTAGCTGGTATCGGGACTGCGCAAAAAACCAAAGCCGTCGGGCAGCACTTCCATCGTGCCGTCGCCGTAAATACTTTCGCCTTTTTTGGCCTGACTTTTCAATAAAGCAAAAATCAGGTCTTGTTTGCGCATCCGGTTTGCACCGTCAATATCTGTGGCCATGTCGACCAACTCGGATACGTGCTTGTGCTTTAGGTCGGACAAATGCATGTGCGGATAGACTTTCCAGTCTGGGTGGAGGGAGTTGTTAAATGTAGGGGTACTTAGATGGATGATGCGGCAGGGCGCCGACCTAATTGCCGGAACGAATACTACGGCAATTCTCTAGAACAGATATGCAGGGAGCTTAGATGCGCCTTTGCAAGCTGTCAACGAACAAAAAAAGAAAACCGCATGTCTGTCGTAAAGCAGGCACGCGGTTTTTGGCCGGTGAGGTGCTATCGGCCTACAAATTGCTGTCGATAAAGCTCATCAATTGGGACTTGCTGAGTGCGCCAACCTTGGTTGCAGCCACTGCGCCACCCTTGAAGATCATCAAGGTTGGAATGCCGCGGATGCCGAATTTGGGCGGGGTTGCTTCGTTATGATCGATGTTCAGCTTGCAGACTTTCAGCTTGCCGCTGTATTCGCTGGCTACTTCATCCAGAATGGGCGCGATCATCTTGCAAGGTCCGCACCATTCAGCCCAGTAATCTACCAGCACTGGGCCATCGGCCTTCAGTACATCGTTTTCGAAGCTGGCATCGCTTACGTGGTGAATCAGCTCGTTGCTCATAATTTCTCCAATGATCTAGAACGCGCCGGTATTGCCGGCTACACAGATTGAATCGTAACCGATCATGCGTTCAACCGGAATGCATCTGGCGATTGAATGTTTAGATTGGCTCGATAGTTCACTCGCCACGCATGGCTGCCACAGCCTGGTCGAGCCGCTCCACTGCGGTGATTTGCATACCTGCGATGGGTTGCTTTGGTGCGTTGGCTTTGGGAATGATGGCACTGGTGAAGCCTAGTTTTGCTGCCTCCTTCAGCCGTTCCTGCCCTCGTTGTACTGGTCGCACTTCGCCTGCGAGCCCGACTTCGCCGAAGACCACCAGCTTTTCCGGCAACGCTCTGCTGCGTAAAGAAGACACAATGGCCAGCAAAACGGCAAGGTCGGCTGCCGGCTCGGCAATCCGTACGCCACCAACTGCATTCACAAAGACATCCTGGTCGAAACAAGCCACACCGGCGTGGCGATGCAACACCGCCAATAACAAGGAAAGGCGGTTCTGTTCCAAACCCACAGCCAGCCGTTTGGGGTTGGGAGCATGAGCCTCATCGACCAGCGCCTGAATTTCGACCAACAGGGGGCGCGTGCCTTCCTGGGTAACCAATACACAGGCACCAGGAACGGGTTCGGCATGCTGGCTGAGGAACAAAGCGGAAGGGTTGGTGACGCCGCGTAAGCCCTTGTCGGTCATCGCGAATACACCAAGTTCATTGACGGCGCCAAAACGGTTCTTTTGGGCGCGGATCAACCGAAAGCTTGAATGGGTGTCTCCTTCGAAATACAACACCGCATCGACGATATGCTCCAGAACACGTGGGCCGGCTAGTGCACCATCTTTGGTCACGTGGCCCACCAACAGGATGGTGGTACCGGTGGTTTTTGCGTACCGTGTCAATTGGGCTGAACATTCTCGCACCTGGGCGACAGAGCCCGGTGCTGATTGCAACTGTTCGCTGTAAACCGTCTGGATGGAGTCGATTACGGCAATCTGTGGCTTTTCATGGGTTAAAGTCGCAAGAATCGTCTCCATATTGATTTCGGCCAACAGTCGTACGGGGCCCGCTTCCAGCGCCAAGCGGCGGGCTCGCAACGCGATCTGCTGGGCAGACTCCTCGCCGGAGACATACAACACCCGTTGTTCTTGGCCCAAATGGCAAAGCGCTTGTAAAAGCAGCGTGGATTTGCCGATGCCGGGGTCACCGCCAATCAATACGACAGCGCCCTTCACGAGTCCACCACCAAGCACACGGTCGAGCTCTTCACTGCCGGTGTGGATACGGGGCGCTTCCGCAGTTTCAACATCGGTGAGTGACTGTACGCCGCCGCCTGCTGCAAGTGAGTGAAAGCGGCTGTTGGCGGATTTTGGTTCAGCTGCGATGGTTTCTGTCAGCGTGTTCCAGGCATTGCAATGCGGGCACTGCCCCTGCCACTTGGGATTGACGCCCCCGCATTCAGAGCAGGTATAAACAGTCTTAGTTTTGGCCATAAGCGTTTACGATCCCGACTTCATAATTCATCGAGCGCTTCGACGTCTAAATGTGCAATATCGCCCCATTGCTCGATATGAAATTGGTTTGCCGTAAATCGCATCCGGTTGATGCTGGCGTTGTGTAAGGGGTACTTGCGTGGCTCGGATAAGGCCATGCCGTGAGCGGCTCGATATGCGCAATCAAGGACGCCACCATGCGCAACGATGATGACAGCCTTGCCAGCATGTTCGCGCGCGATAGTGCCAAGTGCACCAAGTACACGTTGATTGAACTGAATCAGGCTTTCTCCTTGTGGCAAGACGTAAGCCGGATCGCGCTGTTGCCAACGGCGGTAGGTTTCGGGATGTTCCTGTGCCATTTCTTCTGGTGTCAGCGTCGAAAGCACGCCGTAGTGTCTTTCCCGCAGGCGGGCATCAAGCCGCATGGGTAACTTGATGGCAAGACCAGTCGGCTCAGCAGTACGGCGGGCACGGCATAGGTCGCTGCTATAGAGTGCGACAAACGCTTGTTGGCTGTGTTGGTGTATCAGGCGTTCTGCCAGCTTCTTTGCTTGCCAGGCGCCATTGGCGTTAAGAGGAATATCGGTGTGGCCTTGGAAGCGGCGTTCCGCATTCCAGGCTGTTTCGCCATGGCGAATCAGCCAAAGTTGTGTATTGGGCATGGTTCAGACTGTGGTTGTGGCCAATGGTGCGTAACACCAGTGCCAAGGTTCGTAGACGATGCCTGTAGGGTTGTCGCGAGGGTAACTCAGGTGAAAACCGAACCGTTGTGCGTGCAGTACCAGCCAGGCAAAGGCCGGCGTATTTTCAAAGCTTTCCTCCAATGCCTCACTGTTGGGTGTGGTGACGTCCAAAGCACGGCCGGTGTGGTGTTCGCTATGGCCGGGTGCTGCGCTGACTTGCAGAATAGTGTCAATGGTTTGGCCTTGCGCCAATTTGCGTTGGATCAGGCCAACCTGATAATCGACACTGCGAAAGGCGGATGCGAGTTGCAGCACAACACCATCTGCCGATGCAGCAGCCTGCATGATCCGCCAGGCTGCAGCGGTAGCCGGCTCGGCGAATTGGTCTCGACCAAAGGCATCCAGGCCAAGCGGCACCAGCAGTGGTGCTTCCTGGCAAAGTGGCAGGGCTTGTAACTGAGGATGTCCTGCAGGAATGCCCAAAGTTGCATGCAGTGCGGCGATGCGGGTGGTGTAGTCCGACATGCGAGGTCAACCGAGAGGCGTAGAAACCGACAGTGTAGGCGTCGTAGGCACTATGCTGAAAGTGTATCGAATCGAAAGTCACTGCCATGTTGCTTGCCCTGATGACGGACCTTCATGCCAATCGCCCTGCACTGACTGCATGTCTTGAAGATGCGGCTTCCTATAACCCGGGCCGATATATTTTTCTTGGCGATTATGTCGGATACGGTGCCGAGCCCGAATGGGTAGTCGACAAGGTGATGCGCTTTGTGGAAAAAGGCGCTATCGCGGTATTGGGCAATCATGATGCCTCGGCAGTTGGCATTCTGAATCAAAGGATGCGGCCTGATGCGCAGGCCGTGATTGATTGGACCAAGCCAAGGCTCAATGCAAACCAGATCAAGTTCCTTAAAGGCCTCCCGATGACTGCTGAATTGGCGGGCTGCTATTTCTCACATGCCAATCCTTGGCTGCCGGAAGACTGGGACTATGTGCTCAATGCTGCCGATGCGGCTTATGCATTGTCGGTGGTGCCTCATAAATTCATTTTCTGCGGTCATACCCATGACCCTGCTTTATACAGCGTATCTACCTTAGGCAAGTCAAGCCACGCTTTGCCCTTGCCGGATCAACCATTTTCCTTGGATGGCCCTATGCGCTGGCTGGCGATACCAGGGTCATTGGGGCAGCCTCGAGATGGTAATCCGGACGCAGCCTATGCTTTGTTCGATACCGACTTGCAAGTATTGACCTATCGGCGTGTTCCCTATGATGTAGATACCGCGGTTGGGGCTATGCGTATGGCAGGTTTGCCGGAAGGGTTGGCACAGCGATTGGAAAGGGGAGGGTAGAGCCCCGTACAAAATCTTACTGCGCAGCCATGATCAGGGCTCATGTGCTGCTCGAAAGCTCCCCAAGGGGACGCCGTACTGCTACGGCGCGACACGCCAAGAAGTTCGCAGCCTTATGTACTTCAAGTACATTCTGGTTTCTGCGCTGCGTTTCACCCTGCTGATGGCTGCTCGTTACAGATCGTGAACTGGTTCTAAATTACTTGTTCAATTCCTTCGTGCATAAGCACGCCTCATTTCACTTTGGGTGCCCCAGGTAACTATTTACCCTTTGTAGATGATGCTTCCAGCATCGCTTCTACTTCTGATCGGCAAGGCTCATCTAGTCTGAGATTTTTCCTGAAAAGTCTGTGTTGGCACAGTCAGCTACCAGTTCAGCCGACCAACTGTCTTGCTGTTGTGTCTGACAACGCAGACAATCAACAGACAGTTCGGACAATTTACCAAATCATGTATCACGTTAAGCTTCTAAGAACCTGTCTTAAAGTCTCGCGAGCTAGAACAAGACAAGGTGAAAACAGCCGAGAAAGCGGAGTTTACCCATGGTAAATGAGCATTTAGAGGGTGTTTTCAACGCCGTATTGCTGACGCACAGCAGACTTTAGACAGGTTCTAAGCGTTGGTGGCGGTAGCGTGCTGTAAAAGAGTTTGTCCGGACCGAAACATCCTGTTGATATAACTTTAGAAGCCTGTCATGACTCCCCTAAGTGTCGATCACGCAGTTGCGCGTCCGTTGGTTGAACAGATCGTTGAACAGTTCATCACCCGAATTGGCGACAAGAGTTTGCGTTCAGGCAGCCGCTTGCCATCCATCCGGCGTTTCGCTGCCGATTACCGCGTATCTAAATTTACTGTGGTCGAGGCTTACGACAGATTGGTTGCGCTGGGTTATGTTCAGTCGCGTCGTGGGGCGGGTTTTTTTGTCGCGTCGCGTATGGAGGCCAGCTCGCATTTGTCGCCACGCCGTGAGCCCCCATTGCGGCGTTGCATGGATAGCCTGTGGTTGTTGCGGCATGATGCTCTGACATCGGATACCAGCCTGCTGCGACCTGGTTGTGGCTGGTTGCCGCCCGATTGGATGCCACAGGCGGAATTGGAAAAAGCCTTACGGGATCTGACCCGCCGGCCGAATTCCCGGTTGACCTCGTATGGCGAACCCTTTGGCTATCGGCCGCTAAGGCAGCAGCTTTGTGTGCGTTTAGCTGAATTGGAGATCGAAGCGCAGCCCGAGCAGATTGTGCTGACGGCTGGCGCAATGCAGGCGCTGGATTTGATAGCCCGCTATCTGGTTGATGAAGGGGACACGGTACTGGTTGATGAGCCGGGCTTCTTTAATCTTTTCGCCAACCAGAAGTTGCATGGTGCGCATTTACTGGGGGTGCCGCGTACGCCTAATGGCCCCGATGTGGTGGTGCTGGAGCAGTTGTTGATCGAGCATAAACCCAAGCTGTTCATTACCAATAGCGTGTTACATAACCCCACGGGTACTAGCCTCAATCGTGCCAATGCTTTCCGGATTCTACAGCTGGCCGAGAAATATGACCTGACCATCGTCGAAGACGATATCTTCAGTGACTTTCAAACTGGCCCGGGAGAGCGGCTTGCCGCACTCGATCAGCTCAATCGGGTGATCTACATCGGCAGTTTTTCCAAGACGCTTTCCGCCAACCTGAGGGTGGGTTATATCGTTGCGGACCCTCGCCGCGCGCAGGATCTTTGCGATCTGAAGTTGCTCACTTCGTTATCGACGCCAGAAGTCTCGGAGAGAGTGATGCATGCCATGCTCACTGAGGGCGCATATCGCAAGCATATGGAAAGGGTGAAGAATCGCCTGAAGCAGGCAACCGACATGGTATTGCCTCGGCTGGAAGCCATGGGTTTCAAGTTATGGGCCCAGCCGACGGGGGGCATGTTCTGCTATGCCTGCCTGCCCGGTATTACCGACTCTGCACCACTTGCCGAAGCGGCGGTCGGAGAAGGTTTGATGTTAGCGCCGGGTGCGCTGTTCTGCCCGCGCGGTGAGACAACGACATGGCTACGTTTCAATGTGGCACATATGGATGACACAAGGGTTTGGGACTGGTTGGCACGTGCATCGGCTGGGGAGCCCGTCAAAGCGCTATAATCATGTTTATCTGAATCAATTTTCGGCAACGGCGGTGCCCGCACCGCCGTTTGTCATTGGAGTTTTCTTATCATGGCCCCGCCTCGTAAACCCACCCCGAAGTCCCCTACTGATTATGCTGGTTCCTCCGCCGGCTCGCGCGATAGCGGCCGAGTTCGTTCTCATTCCAACGCAGCTGGCGGTACGGGTCGTGGTGATGCGCGCGGTCAGCCAATTGATGAAGGTCGGCGTAGTCGGAGCCAAGGTGCTTCGATGGCTTCGCGTGGTCCTCGTAGTACGGCGCAAGAAGGGCGCGGGGAGCCCAGTCGCGATACACGGCGTAGCCCAGTAGCGGATACAACAGGCACCCGGGGCCAGGAGCGCGTGAGTTCGCGTGGTCCCCGTAGTGGCCAGGCAGGTTCTACTCGCGGAGAGGGACGTACTCGACAGCCTGGTGATACATCTGCCGCTGATGGCCGTAAGCGCCAGTTTGAGCAACATTCTATGCAGGGACGTGCATTCAGCAGTGTGGAAGACCGGCAGCGTAAACGTTACGGTGCAGATAAGCTTGAGCGGGGCGACGAGCAGGCTGCTCGACCGGTCCAGAATCAGCATCTGGATGCCAATGCCCGCCGTGAGATGCGTAAGGCGAATTCAGTACCTACCGCCCCAGTTGTTGAGCGCGCCAAGAAGCTGCGCGTACGGCGTGGCAGTGAAAAGCAGGAGGCCGATGCCCAGCAATTGCGCGAAAAGCGTGTGGAGACCAAGTACATTGGTGAGCTACGTATCCAGAAAGCGTTGGCTTTATCCGGCGTGGGATCGCGGCGTGATTGTGACGAGTGGGTGACCCATGGTCGTGTATCCATTAATGGCAAACTTGCGGAACCGGGCTCACGTGTCAAACCGGGTGATCAGGTTCGTTTTGATGGCAAGCAGATCGATATTAAATGGCCGGATCGTCTTCCACGCATTGTGATGTATCACAAGCAGGAAGGTGAGTTGGTCAGCCGTGATGATCCGGAAGGACGTACCACGGTGTTCGATCGTTTGCCCAAAGTGCAATCTTCAGCCTGGGTAGCCGTGGGGCGTTTGGACTTCAATACATCGGGTTTGCTGATTTTCACGACTTCGGGTGACCTCGCCAATCGGATGATGCACCCAAGCTTTGAAGTGGAGCGGGAATACGCAGTACGGGTGCTGGGTAGCCTGACAGAAGCACAACGCCAGCAGATGCTGGATGGTATCGAGTTGGAAGACGGCATGGCCAGCTTCCAGGCGATGCAGGACCACGGTGGCGAGGGGACCAACCACTGGTACCGTGTCATCTTAAAGGAAGGCCGGAACCGTGAAGTGCGACGGATGTTCGAGCACTTTGAACTGACGGTTTCCCGGCTGATGCGGGTTCGTTTCGGTATGCTGACTTTGCCCTCCCGCCTCAAGCGTGGTCAATACTATGAGTTGGATGAACGTGAAGTACTGGCTGTGCTGAAGTGGGCGGGCTTGAATATGGCTGGCCGTACGCCTGATCGTTGAACTGAAGCCAGATCATGAACAAGGCTTTTACCCGTGAGAATGACGGCGATGACGATGAGGCATTGCCGGAACACCTGCAGCTGCCAAAATCGACCAAGAACTACATGACGCCTGGCGGATGGGAACGCATGCGGGAGGAGTTGCATAATCTGGTCACCAAGGAGCGGCCGGCATTGACGCAAATGATCAACTGGGCGGCAGGCAATGGTGATCGGTCGGAAAATGGCGATTACATCTATGGCAAGAAACGTTTGCGAGAGATAGATCGTCGTATCCGCTTTCTGACAAAGCGTATGGAAAACGCAGAGGTCGTCGACCCGGTATTGCGGGAAGCCACGGATCAGGTCTTTTTCTCTGCTACGGTAACGGTGCTGCGTGGCAATGGCGAAGAGCAGACAGTAAGCATTGTTGGCGTCGACGAACTAGACCTCGACAAAGGCCATATCAGTTGGATTTCGCCATTGGCGCGATGTCTGTTGAAGGCGCGGGAAGGTGATGTGATTGTGCTGCGTGGACCGGGTGGTGAAGAGGAGATCGAGATTTTGGCGGTGATGTATGTTGATTTGGGTTAAATCACCTCACCTTGCTAGTTGATTTTACTTTTGTGACGTGAAGTAAACCTATTCCATGCTACAAGTTCCCTATAAAGAAGCAGTCCAAAGTCTCGCGAGCTAGAGCGAGAAAGTCCGGTCAAGCGATTACAAGCCGGTTGCTGCAACATCTCCTCTCCCCCCAAACGAGAATAAGTTGGAGGAAATCTTGATATCCGTGGTTCCCTTGGTTCTTTGTGGTGGCAGTGGTTCAAGGTTATGGCCCTTGTCTCGCAGTACTTACCCCAAGCAGTTTCTTGCTTTGACGGGAGCAGATTCTTTATTGCAGCAGACCTTGGCGCGGATTCCAGCCAATGCAAGCCAGCCGATTGTTGTGACGAATGCGGATCATCGCTTTATGGTCGCTGAGCAATGCCGAACCATTGGGGTTAAACCGACGCATATAGTATTGGAACCGGTAGCCCGTAATACGGCACCGGCCATAGCGGTGGGGGCAATGCTGGCATTGCAATCAAATCCAGATGCGGTTTTGTTGGTGCTAGCAAGTGACCACGGCATTCAACGTCCTGATGTATTTCACACGTGTATCGAACAAGCGCTTCCAGCTGCTCAAGCTGGCAAGCTGGTTACATTCGGTATCGTGCCGGATTCTCCTCACACCGGGTATGGCTATATCCAGCGTGGGGAAGCAACCACCGGCGGTCTGTATGCTATTCAACGTTTTATCGAGAAGCCGGACACAGCACGCGCACAGTCCATGCTGGATGAGGGAGGGCATTATTGGAACAGCGGGATGTTCCTGTTCCGGGCAGAAGCTTTCCTTGCTGAATTGAAACGTTTGCAGCCTGCAATGTTTGAGAAAGTTGAAGCGGCTGTTGCCGGTGCGGAGCGGGATCTGGACTTTACGCGTCTGGATAAGGCAGCCTTTGAAGCATGCCCCAGTGATTCAATTGATTACGCGGTTATGGAGCACACCCAACTAGGTGTTGTGGTTGCGGCGGACATTGGCTGGAGCGATATCGGATCCTGGTCTGCATTGGCTGATATTCTGCCAAAGGATGCCAACAGTAATGCATTGATAGGCGATGTGGTTGTACAAGACAGCCATGATTGCCTGGTGCATGCCAGCAACCGCTTGGTGGCCGCGGTCGGGGTGCAGGACCTGGTAATTGTCGAGACAGCCGATGCCGTGTTGGTCGCGCACAAGGACAAAGCCCAATCGGTCAAAAAGATCGTAGAGAGTTTACAGTCCAGTGGCCGTAGTGAGTGCGATACGCATCGCAAGGTTTATCGTCCTTGGGGCAGTTATGAAGGGATTGATGCTGGCGGCCGTTTCCAGGTCAAACGTATCGAGGTGAAGCCTGGTGCAGCTTTGTCATTGCAGATGCACTACCACCGTGCTGAGCATTGGATCGTCGTGCGTGGTACTGCCAAGGTGACTTGTGGCGATAACGTCAGTCTTTTGACGGAAAACCAATCCACCTACATTCCTTTGGGTACAACCCATCGTCTGGAAAACCCCGGCAAGCTGATGCTGGAATTGATCGAAGTGCAGTCGGGTGCTTATCTGGGCGAAGACGATATCGTCCGCTTTGAAGACACTTACGGCCGGCGTTGATCCAATCGCTTATTCATCCGAGAACTTGTTCAAGATCTGTTGCGAGCAGCAGGGTGCAGAGCAGCACATGAGCCCTGATTACAGCTGTGCAGCAAGATCGTGAATAGGTTCTGATGTGGGCGGTTGGCCTACCCACAATTTCTTACTTATCTGATCTGCTATGACCCGTTCCCTCAATTGTTTTAAGGCTTACGATATCCGTGGCCGTCTTGGCGACGAACTCAATGAAGAGATTGCCTATCGTATTGGGCGTGCTTATGCGGCGCATCTGCAACCCAAGCGTGTCGTGCTGGGTTGTGATGTGCGTTTAAGCAGTGAGTCGCTGAAACAAGCATTGGCCAATGGTTTGATGGATGCCGGTGTCGATGTGATCGATATCGGGATGACGGGTACTGAGGAAGTCTATTTCGCAGCTTTTCATCTGGACGTAGATGGTGGTATCGAGGTGACGGCCAGCCATAACCCAATGGACTACAACGGCATGAAACTGGTCCGGCGCGGAGCGCAGCCAATCAGTGGTGATACCGGCTTACTGGCTATACGAGCCTTGGCGGAGTCGGCTGTGTTCCCGGCAAGCGAACGGCGTGGCATGCTGCAACGGCAGACTATCCTTGCCGACTATGTAACGCATCTGCTTACTTACATCGACTCAGCCAAGTTGCGGCCGTTGCGTCTGGTCGTCAATGCCGGAAATGGGGCTGCCGGTCACGTTATTGACCAGATCGAGGCTGAATTCAGTCGCCGTAATGTACCGATCCAATTTATCAAGGTACACCACGAACCAAACGGTCATTTCCCGAATGGCATTCCGAATCCACTGTTGCCTGAAAACCGGGCCGATACAGCGGAAGCTGTGCGTAAGCATGGTGCGGATATGGGTATTGCCTGGGATGGAGATTTTGATCGTTGCTTCCTGTTTGATGAGCGCGGCGAATTTATTGAGGGCTACTACATTGTGGGTCTGCTGGCTGAGGCGTTTCTACAAAACAAGCCAGGGCAGAAAATCATCCATGACCCCCGTCTAACCTGGAATACGGTTGAAGTGGTCGGGACAGCTGGCGGTACGCCGGTGCTTTGCAAGACTGGCCACGCATTCATCAAGGAACGTATGCGACTGGAGGATGCGGCCTATGGCGGTGAGATGAGTGCGCACCACTACTTCCGTGACTTTGCCTACTGTGATAGCGGCATGATTCCATGGTTATTGGTAGCGCAGCTGTTGTCGACCAAGCAGCAGCCTTTATCAAGCATGGTCAGCGAGCGTATTGCACGTTTCCCCTCCTCCGGGGAAATCAACCGGCGTCTCGAGGATGCGGCTGCCGCTATAGCCCGTGTTGAGGCGCACTATGCGCCTGATGCTTTGGAGATTGACCGTACGGATGGCATCAGTCTGTCGTTCGCAGATTGGCGGTTCAACCTGCGCTCTTCCAATACCGAGCCGGTTGTGCGGTTGAATGTGGAATCCAGAGGTGACATTCCTTTGATGCAGCAGAAGACGGAAGAAATCTTAAAGCTATTGGGCGGTAGCGAATAAGAACCTGTTCAGATCTTACTGCACAGCTGTGATCAGGGCTTACGTGCTACTCGAAAGCCTCGGTAAAGTGATGCCGAAGCGCACCAAGACATTGAGCTGGATCATGGCTGATAGGGGCGATAGAGCGGGTGGTTGAGACGTACAGGCGTCACGTCGACATAGATGTTTGCCACCGTATAGTCTTCTCCTGCAGCGCTGCCAGCATACCAGCCCATGCTGTCCCTACCTTTTCGGAATCGGAATTCGAACCCAAGCTCCGGTTTTTCGCCTTGTGGGTCGCCAAATGCTAGGCCAATGGTTTCTTGTTGCACGCTATCAATGAGGTTGCTCATCACATCTACCACGGTGCTGTTGCCTAGAATGTTTGGCGCAAAATTGGGTATCTTGTGGTAGGGCTTGTAGTGGGCGTCGTTGGGGTCTATTTTAGGTTCGTTTATTTTGGCTGCGGAGGGAGTGAGGGCCTTGCTGCCGAAGTTATATCGATCGCCGTGGTCCAGGTAACTGAGTTTGACATTGCGGATATTGAAGGCTGGTAGCTTGTTATCGCTGCTTGACTCGCTTAAGTCCACTACCAGCGCACCCCTGTAGCCAATCACTTCCGCCTCTTTGCCATGTACAACTACTGCAGTGTTTTCGTCGATGCCGATACCTTGTTGGTAACCCCACATGTGCATGATCTGGAACATGCGGGCAAATCGGCCTCGTATCAGTAGATGCTGGTCCACAAAGATATCAGGCCCGATAAAACCAAGCCCACGTGCGGTTTCTTTACCTTCGTACATGCCATTTTTCAGCATTGTCAGAGGGTCTTTCGGGTCACCAAACATACTGGTTGACATGATGGCGGCCCCGGCTGATGTGCCGGCAATCACACCGCCTTTGCGATATACAGACCAGATAGCATCCAGGACAGGGGTATTCAGGCCTTTGTCGTTATAGAGTGCCTGGACGATGCGCAGCTGATCACCGCCGGTGAAATAGACGCCTTTGGCTTCCATGATTTGTTTGACCAAGCGCGGGTTATGCACTTCTGCCTTGTAGTCGACATCCATTTGCCGTAAGCCTATTGGCACAAAGAAAGCATCTGCGCCCGCTTTGTTTAAAGCCGAAATGGCGCTGTTGGCCGTGCGGGTCGGATTGTCAGATGCAGTGCCGAAGACCGCGATTTTTGCGCCATGCCCCCCCGCCAGATTCACTACCCGTTGCCATATCTCGGTATTGTCGTAACGTAATGCACCGCCAATCATCACGAGCGAGCCTTCGGCATGTTGAGCCATCGTCGGAGTCAGCAATGTGGGGACGAGCACTATGGGAGTAGCAAGCCAACGTTGAATTGAAGCCATGCTTATTTCCTAGTTATGCAAGAAGTACCGATAAGCTGCTTTTAGCAGGTGCTTTCGGTCTCGTTGACGGGGATCAGTAAGTCAGATCACAGTGGGTTATCAGTAGATTTTAGCTAATGCTGGGAGCGGATTTACTATCTACTTGTTCACTCGTCGTGGGGGTGACGATAACAAACGACAGTACAACTAAACTGGTAGGAGCAGCATGCTCTGATAAACTCGGCCGTTGAAGGAGTCGCCATGTTGCCCATTGATCTGCACGCCCATTCAAATATATCTGACGGTATGTTGCCACCCCGTGAAGTGGTGGCGCGTGCGCATGCTCGCGGTTGCAAGTTATTTGCACTGACCGACCACGACGATGTGCGCGGGTTGGCTGATGCCGCAGATGAGGCAAGCAAGCTTGGTATGCGTTTTCTGCCTGGCGTAGAGGTTTCTGTCACTTGGCGTAAACACACGCTGCATATCATCGGTTTGGGTATTGACCCTACCCATCCTGTTTTGTTGGCTGGTCTCGCCAGTGTACGGCATGGTCGCGATGCCAGAGCCGTGCGTATGGATGCAGAATTGGCAGCTATTGGCGTACCAGGTGTATTGGAGGGAGCCCGGAAATTTGCCGATAGCCCGGAAATGATAGGGCGTGCTCATTTTGCGAGACACTTGATTGAGCGTGGGCTCGCAAAAGATATGAAAGGTGTTTTCAAGCGTTATCTGGCGCGTGGCAAGCCCGGCTATGTTTCGCATCAATGGGCTAGTTTGGCAGATGCAGTCAGTTGGATATGTGCTGCGGGAGGCGTGGCTGTCATTGCTCATCCAGGACGATATGAGTTTGGTCGACAGACCATGGGTGAACTGATTGAAGAATTCAAAGCAGCAGGTGGCGAAGGCATAGAAGTCGTGTCGGGTAGCCATAATCCCATCGACTTCGAGCGTTATGCCCAACTGGCTGAGAAAAATGGTTTGCTGGCTTCTGCTGGTTCGGACTACCACGCAACCGGAGAGGGCGCGCGTGAACCGGGTATTTTGCCGGATATGCCGATTGGCCCGACACCAGTGTGGCAACGCTGGGTAGCAGATAGCGCTCTGAATACGATTTGAGTCCAGCGAATTCCTCGCTTGGCAGGGTTAAATCAGCTTGAACCTGCGTGCGCTGCACTGCACAATTAAAGTTGCTATGGCCTACTATCTTCCTATTCATCCCGATAATCCTCAGCCGCGTACTATCAAGCAGGCGGTCGAAATCATCCGTTCTGGCGGTGTAATTGTTTACCCGACTGAGTCGTGCTTTGCGCTGGGATGTCAACTTGGGGACAAGGCGGCGATGGAACGTATCCGTCGTATTCGTCAGGTGGATGATGCCCATCACTTTACCTTGCTCTGCCGTGATTTGTCGGAATTGGCCACCTATGCCAAAGTTGACAATCGTCAGTACCGCTATTTGAAGAGTGCAATGCCTGGGGCTTACACAGTCATTTTGCAGGCTACACGCGAAGTTCCGCGCCGGGTCATGCATGCAAAGCGTTCAACCATTGGTTTGAGAGTTCCTGTCAATGCGGTGGCCCGTGCGCTGTTGGACGAATTGGGGGAGCCGCTTCTTTCTTCGAGCTTGTTGCTGCCAGGTGAGGCTTGGCCTCCTACGGAAGGCTGGGAAATCAGCGAGCGATTGGAACATGAAGTCGATGCTGTGCTGGATGCAGGGCATTGTGGTACGGCGGTGACTACGGTGATTGATCTGACGGATGATGATCCTGAACTGATTCGCCTAGGAGCGGGTGATCCTTCGGTGTTTGGTTTGAGTTAGGGTCTGTTGACGTTTCACATAGGTAGCCATAGAAACCCACAGGCCATGGCAGCCATGCTTTCATAGTTCCGTTTCAGTTTGTCGAACCGGAACGCCACTGCACGGTAATGCTTCAGCCTCGCAA
>NZ_JBQXDJ010000024.1:0-55417 GCF_052601015.1 Chitinimonas violaceus
CGACGGGCTGGTTGGCAACAAAAGCGCGCTGGGGGACTGCAAGCATGACTGAACTCCGATAATAAGGAGTCAATCAGCTTGGACACTGTCCAGCGACGGCGATAGATGCTGGCCTCCGGGCATTTACGTTTGTTTTCTATTGTTTGGTTCTTGTCGCTACCTGCCCCGCCAAACACCAATTTCTTCGCCCACCTCCCTCGCTGCAAGCTTAACTTTAGTTAATTCTAATTAATTGATTTTTAAGACCGGTACTATCAAAGTTGCAGTACTGCCACTGCATTTCATCCGAAATTTTCCATTTTTTTGTGCTAGGTCCAACCCGTAATTTCCGCATCGCAACACTTCATTGTTTTGCAGAATACGTTCCTGTCAACGCACCGTTTTGTCGAGCAAGTGCTCCATTGGCAAGTAGCAAGCCACAAAAAATTATTGCTCAGCAGCAATCGTCATGTCTGTTTTCCCCAATATCAACATGAAATCGCGTTGCAATAGTTTGCAAAGAAAACAGCCTGGATGGAGCCCGTCATGCAGCTACCCGATTTGGCTTTACCCCAGCCGGAAGACTTCGGACTTGCATGCTTGGTCATCCTGGCTCAGTTTCATTCCACTCCTGCAGACAGCGCACAGCTACGGCATCAATTCGGCCAGGATGGCCAACCCTTTGACGAAACACAGCTCCTGCTGGCTGCCCGTTCGCTTGGCCTGAAAGCACGTGTCATCCATACCCGTGCAAGCCGTCTCGCCACTACCCCACTTCCAGCGTTGGCCCTGAATGCACAGGGCCATCACTTTGTTATCGCCCGCGTTGAAGACGAGCGCGTCCTGGTACAAGACCCAGAGGTTGGCAGGCCTCAGGTCCTATCGATGGAAGAGCTGGAAACTCGGTGGGATGGACAGCTGATGTTGCTGGCATCACGCGCTTCGCTCACCGGAGAGTTTGCCCGGTTTGATTTTTCCTGGTTCATTCCCGCTGTCATCAAATACCGCAAGCTGTTGCTGGAAGTGCTGGGTGTTTCTCTGGCTCTTCAGTTGTTTGCGCTCGTTACACCCATGTTCTTCCAGGTGGTGATGGATAAGGTGTTGGTACACCGCGGCTACTCCACACTGAATGTCATTGCCGTAGGGCTCGTGGTGATCGCCGTCTTCGATATCGTTCTAGGTGGGTTACGCAACTATGTGTTCTCGCATACCACCAATCGCATCGATGTCGAGCTGGGGGCCCGGCTGTTCCGGCATCTGCTGGCACTACCGCTGAGTTATTTCACCAGCCGCCGGGTCGGGGATTCGGTGGCGCGCGTCCGCGAGCTGGAAAACATCCGCAACTTCCTCACCGGTCAAGCCATGACCTCGGTATTGGACTTGGCCTTTATCGTGGTGTTTTTGGCGGTCATGTGCATCTACAGCGGTTGGTTGACCTTGATCGTTGTGCTGTCCCTCCCCTGCTACGGGCTGATTTCCGCTGCCATCACCCCCAGCCTGCGCGCCCGGCTGGATGAGAAATTCGCGCGAGGTGCCGACAGCCAGGCATTTCTCGTGGAATCCGTTTCTGGTATCGAAACCGTCAAAGCCATGGCGGTGGAGCCACAATTCACCCAGCGCTGGGATAAACAACTGGCCGCCTATGTCGCCGCCAGCTTCCGGGTTGTGACCCTGGCCACTTTCGGGCAGCAGGGTGTGCAACTCGTCAACAAGCTCGTTACCGTGGCAATCATGTGGTTCGGGGCAAAGATGGTGATCGAAGGTGAACTCACCGTAGGCCAGCTGGTTGCCTTCAATATGCTGGCTGGTCATGTCGCTGCCCCCATCATCCGGCTCGCCCAACTGTGGCAGGAGTTCCAACAGGTCGGGATTTCGATGCAACGCCTGGGCGACATCCTCAATACCCGCAGTGAAACCCCACAAAGCCGGCAGGCGCTTGCCGCGATCGATGGCCAGGTCTCCTTCGAAGATGTGAACTTTCGCTACAAGGCCGATGCGCCAGAAGTACTGCGCGGTATCAATCTCACCGTTGCACCGGGCGAGATCATCGGCATCGTAGGCCGCTCCGGCTCGGGCAAATCCACACTCACCAAATTGCTTCAGCGGCTGTATATCCCGGAACGCGGCCATGTGCGTATCGATGGCATTGATCTGGCACTGGCCGACCCAGCCTGGCTGCGTCGGCAGGTTGGCGTCGTCCTCCAGGAAAACCTGCTGTTCAACCGATCGATTCGCGAAAACATCGCGCTGACTGCGCCAGGGTTACAACTCGATGCGGTAATCGCCGCCGCAAAACTCGCCGGCGCTCATGACTTCATCTGCGCATTGCCAGAAGGGTACGACACCATCGTTGGTGAACATGGCACGGGCCTATCTGGTGGGCAACGCCAACGCATCGCCATCGCCCGGGCACTGGTCATGAACCCACGCATCCTGATTTTCGATGAGGCCACCTCAGCGCTCGACTATGAATCAGAACGCATCATTCAGGACAACATGAAGGACATCTGCCAGGGTCGTACCGTATTGATCATTGCCCACCGGCTATCTGCAGTTCGTGTAGCCCACCGCATTGTGGCCATGGACAAGGGGCAGATTGTCGAAATCGGCCCGCACCAGGAACTGGCCGGCAAACCTGGCGGTTACTACGCCAACCTTCTTGCCCTGCAAAACGGCTAAGGAGACACACCATGAGTCTCACCTTGCATGCCATGCGTGACGTGCTGTCCCGTTATGCCCAGATTGGAAAAGCCGCGTGGGCCCAACGCCATGACATGGTCTCGCCCCAACGTACCGCCCATGAACTGGCGTTTCTGCCAGCCCATCTGGAATTGCAGGAAGCACCTGTCCACCCTGCACCCAAATGTGCAATGCGCTTTATCATCGCCCTGCTGATCATCGGCTTGTTATGGGCCACCATCGGCAAACTCGATATTGTCGCCGTCGCCCCTGGCAAAGTAGTGCCGAATGATAGAGTCAAAGTAGTCCAGCCATTGGAGGTCGGTGTCGTACGGGCGATCCATGTACGCGACGGGCAAGCCGTCAAAGCTGGCCAGCTGCTGATCGAGCTGGACTCCACCGCTACCGCGGCCGATGTCATGAAGTCCGAAGAAGCGCATGACGGGGCAGCGCTTGCCATGGCGCGGGCCAATGCCCTGTTGCATGCGCTAGACCAGCAGACCGAGGTGCAACTGGGTAGCCAACCCGGCATAGAAAACCAACGGATCCTGGCCGAAACCCGGCTGGCGCAGGCACAGCTGGACGAGTTCCGCAGCAAGCAGGCCACGCTTACCGCAGAGCTGCAAAAGCGTCGAGCGGAACTGACCACGACACGCGCCCTGGTTACCAAACTGGAACAGACCCTGCCGATTTCCAAAGAACAGGCAGCCGACTACAAACGCTTGCTGGAGCAGAACTTTGTGTCCCGCCATGGCTACCTTGCGCAGGAAAAAGAACGCATCGGCCTTGAAAAAGACCTGGTCGCACAACGCAGCCGCATTCAGGAATTGACTGCCGCGATCCAGGAGCAGGAAACGCAAATGAAAAGCCTCACCGCTGAATTCCGCCGCCAACTGTTGGATGCACAAAACCAGGCATACCAGCAAACCATGCAGTTCACGGAGGACAACACCAAGGCGCAAAAGCGGCAACAGCTCACCCAGCTTACTGCGCCTGTCAGCGGTACGGTGCAGCAACTGGTTGTCCATACCGTTGGCGGTGTCGTGACAGCAGCCCAACCCCTGCTGGTGGTCGTACCGGACGACACCCTGGAAGTAGAGGCCATGGTCGAAAACAAGGATATTGGTTTTGTAAGCCAGGGCCAGTATGTAACCGTCAAAGTGGAGACCTTTCCCTATACCCGTTACGGCTACCTGCGCGGGCGGGTAACCAGTGTCTCCAACGATGCGATCAATGATGAAAAACGTGGTCTGGTTTACCACGCCCGAATAAAACTCGATGCGGACAGAATGTGGATAGACCGCAAATGGATTCGCCTCTCACCCGGCATGGTGGTAACTGCAGAGGTAAAAACAGGCCTGCGACGCATCATCGACTATTTCCTCAGCCCGCTGACTGAGCAGGTCAGCGAAGGTTTCCGGGAGCGCTAGCCCTCCTCTCTTCACGTCTCGCCAAGGCGTACCACCACCTCTGAAATCGTACCGCCACCTTCCGGAATCAGCCCGGCTGCGCGGTACATCCTCACTCCCACCATGGTGTGCACCTGTTGCACGGCCAGGGAGGGGTACCGTGCCGCGCCTCGGTAAATAGGCGTAATCGTTGTGTGTTTCGTTCAATAAAAAGGAGTCACACCATGGCATACGAAGATTTACGGCAAAAACTGGAATTTGCCGCCGAATCCTTCACCTTCATGCTGGCGAAGATCAAGGATCTGCAGAACCGCTCAGTCATCAACAGCGCGAAAGTCATCACACTGTCGGACTACCTGGGCAACGACGCCCAGGCATTCCACGACGCCGCAAAAGTACTGGGGCTCAACATCCCCGAATCCGATCTCAAGCTATCAGAAGCGCTGGGTAAGCCCGTAATCAGCAAGGAGACATTGGACGGTTGGGGTCATCAGGTCGAATACAGTAGAAACTCGCTAGTGCTGTTGACCAATCTGCTCAAAGACGCCACGCCCGATAAGCTGGCTGCTGTGCAGACCCAGCTTAACGAACTGATCGTTGCGACCAATGATCTTTCGCCCACATCCGGTGCGGCACGCAGCTATCAGATTATGACTTCGATGGGGCGCGTCTACACCAATTTGGCAAAGATCCAGTACGAACGTTCGTTCGAAAAACTGACTTCCGGCCTGGGCAATATCATCTCCAACAACAGCGCAGTCGTCGAAGCTTGGCGGGCACAGGGTATCAACATTGACCCATTGCGCCGGGTTGACCACCTGCAGACTAAACTGTCCCAATTATTGGGCGGCATCAACCTCAATAGCGGTGACTCCGTATTTGCCAAGAATTGGCAGGCTTGGAAGAACGAGACGCTGAAGCAGCTCTCCCCTGAGGCTATCAACAAGTCAGCCGGCGAAATCTACGCCACGCTCAAGAAAGACCCGAAGCACAAGATCACGCTTGAACAAGCCCGGCAGACCGCGGTCGAGCTGGCGAACTACCGCATTGAAGCCGATGAGATTCCCAAACTCAAAGGCACTTTGCTCAACAACTCGCAATACCAACGACTGGCTGCACGTTATTCAGCACGCAGCAGCGCACAACAGTTCGGCCGTTTCCTCGGTTCTGGCGGCTCGCTGCTATTTTCGGTACCTGGTGAAATCTTTGCGGCCACCAACACTGACGAGACCGCCAAGCATGCGATCAAAGCCGCGCAGTTTGCTGCCAGCGCGCTCCAGGTGCCTTACGCCATCGCTTACACGATGATCGAGGCACGACTGAAGAAACAAAGCGCTACCAAGGTGTTCAACGACTTCGTGGTGTCGTTCCAGAAGAACGCACAGAAGGTCACGATTCAGCTACCCGAGAAAGTGAACCAGCTTTTCGGCAAGGCACAGTCGGTGAACCTTGGCACCGTGGATGTGCTTGATGAGCAGCGCCTGAAGGTCATCAAATCAGCCGGTGACGAGGCAAAGTTCAGCTTCAATCGGGGTAAGGAACTGGGTAAGCAACTTGGCAAATCCGTCGCCTTCTTCGCCGCCGATTTGTTGTCATTCGCCAATGACATCTACACCGCCGCCAGTACGCCACCCAAGGGCGACCTGGGCAAAGCGCAGCTATCGCTGAACCTCTTGACCGACACTGCCTTCTTCAGCGCCGACCTGCTTTCGGCCATTGCCTCCGGCACCAAGGCACTGCGTGCGGCACAAGGGTTGGCGGTAGTCGGTGCAGCCTTATCCTCGGTCAACTCCATCCTCAATATCGTCGACGTAGCCCAGCGTTATAAGGGGGACTTCAGTTCCGAGCAGTCGAAGTGGGACTTGTCCAATGCCATCATCGGCACCGCCGCCAGCATTGCCGGCATCGGCGTGTCCATCGTCTGCCCGCCAGCTGCATTGCTGTTCATGCTGATACCGAACTTCTCGGCAATCGGCCAGGCCATTGAATTGCAAAGAACCTACTCGGACTTCAAGGGTAAAGGGCTGAACCATGAGGCCCAGGTAGTCGATACGCTGCACAAGATCTCCGCACTCGATGCCACACCGATTGTGAACTGGTTCTCCGGCATCTACACACCGGACCTTAAGAACAAGATGCTCAGGGCCATGAATGCCGAGTGGTATCAGTCTGCATTCGACGACCGTATGAATTACATCGCGAACGAAAGCACGACCAACCTCATGGGTTACGCCACTAAGGCAGGCGTACAGAGCTACCACCTGATCACCTCGTCCAAGCAGGAATTCAACTACCTGGGCAGGCAAAAGAGTGTGTCCGACTGGGTGGATATCGCCGTCAATATCGGCGGACAGACCAGTATGCGTACCAGCAAGAAGGTCAACCAGAGTCTCGAATCGACAGGTGTGTTGCAATTGGACGGCATGCTGAACGAAAGATCGGGCAGCACGGGCTTCGATACGGTGTATCAGATCGACCAGGGCGACGGCCAGAACATCCCCAACCTCACGCTGGACAACAGCCGTTCCATGCTGAAAGGCCTTTACATCAACGCAACTGCCAGCAATGTACGCATCAAGGCCGGCTCTGGCGACGATATGTTTGTACTCAGTGAAATGCTGGCCGAGCTGGATGGCGGCCTGGGGTCGAACAGTGTGAGTTTCCAGTTGGCCACCAAGGGCGTTGCCATCGACATGAAGCGAGGTAGCAATATTACGGCATGGAAAGGCTCCAACTTCGCCGATACGGTATTAGGTACTAGCGGCAACGACATGTATGCATCCGTAGGCGGAAGCGACAATATTCAACTACTCGATGGCGACGATTTCGCAGCCATTGGCAGTGGCGTAACCGCCGATATGGGCAACGGCGACGACGTAACCTTTATCGATGATTTACCTGCATTGGCAAAAGGCGGGGCTGGTAACGATGTCGCCGTGTTCCAGAATCTGAAGACAGGTGTCCACTATGCAACCAGCGGCATTGCCGAAGGTATGCTGAGCACTGAAAGTATTCGGAGTGGTACGTCCACCGGGAAGATGCTAAGCCTCTACGAGTCGTTCATCGGCAGCCAGTTTGCCGACAACCTGCGGGTGCTGAGTGGTGACTCGCTACGTTCCTTCAGCCTGGGCGCTGGTAACGACCAGGTAACGCTCGGAGCTGTATCCGACGTTTCAATCTTCATGGGGGATGGCAACGACACTATACAGAGCGACAGCGAAACCCTGTCCGCTCCGTACAGTAATGGCTCATTCCTGGGCGGCAAGGGTAATGACCGGTTCGACCTGACACTGAATAACAGCAATATGTTGATTGGTGGCGGCGAAGATGACGACACCATCGTTATCCGCGGTGCAGCTGGCAGCACAGGCAACAAAACAGAAATTATCGGCGGTACCGGCAACGACACGGTCTGGCTGATGGCAGATGCAGAAACCACCCTTCGTTTTGGCACCCAGGATGGCAGTGACGACATCTACGACGACATGCAGCGCAGTCAACGCATGGTGCTGATATTCGATAGTGCCAATCAGTCAGAAGTACAGATCAGTTACCGCCCCTACCAGGGTACCGCTACCCCACTTGGCGCAACATCATCATCGGGTAATAGCTACACCTGGACTGTCGACATCAAAGTTGGCAACACCACGGCAAAGCTGCACACTTTTGCGGCCGTTCCCGCTGATGTCATGGTGGTAACACCGAAAGACATGGGTGTGCGCACGCTGGATATGCTGACCGGACAAGCGTTGGATTCCCTGCTACCCAGCGATACAGGCAATACGCCTAGTAGTGCATTAATGTCTGACGCTTCGGCTTCACGCCAGGCATCTCTTTTACTCGACAGCATGGCGAGCTTCGGTGCGGACAAAGGAGCGCATTCCACGAGCAAGCTGTATCACGGCGCGTCGTCGCAGATGTACTTGGCGGCGGCACCCGTCTAAGAACTTGTTCAAAGCTTACTGCGCAGCTGTGATCAAGGCTTATGTGCTGCTCGAAACAGACTGCGGATAGGTTCTAACCTCCAACCATGCAAACACCCAACCCTTCGGCTGGGTGTTTGTATCATTCAGATACCGATAACAACTCAGCCTAGAATGCCCCAGGCATGGAGATTCAGAATCAACGAGATTCCGGCAATCGCGATCGTGCCAATCACAACCATCTTGTCCACAATATCTACGTTCAACTCTATTCCCGTGATGTTCTTCAATACAAAGTAGATATACGTGCCATTAGGCCTACCCGCACCGAGCGCAGCTTTGACTTTCCAATGCCAATCCGAGACGGGGCAATAACCGACACCAAGCCAGCGACCCAGAATGAACCAAGAACCTAGAGTCAATAAAGTTAATGCAAGGTGAAATGGGAGCAAAGGCTTGAATAACCAACCCATCATCACAAACAGGATGATAGTGATATGTGCTACATGAAATAATCCATTTAGAAGGAAATAAATAATCTCTCGCATATTTCTAATTAACCACAATGTTTGGCAATCGCTTTTGCGCTTTGCACTACTTTCTTAAATGCCAGCAAATATTGGTCCAATAACTCTGTAGAAGCCCATGGGAACGAGGGTAATTTCATCAGCTCGCCATTCACTTTTTCTGTGAATGGTAATGAAACCGTTGCATAGTTTGGTGTTACAGCACTGTTTGCGCGCATGACATCCAGAAAAGCACCCTCGGTAAAGAATGGCTGCTGATGTAATAACGGGTAACGAGGCAAAGCAGCAAAGCAGCCTTCTGCATTGAGCGCTTCTATCAGACTTTTCATCGACAACCCGATCGAATCAAGGTCTGGCCTGACCAGATATTCAAAATAAACGCGTTCAATATGACCAGGCGGTAAGAATGTATGAATCCCCAACTCTTCCAAGCCCTCAGACAAATACCGTAGACTTTCACTTCTCTTCTGATTATTCTCATTCAAACGCTTTAATTGACACCCTGCAATTGCTGCAGATATTGGTGCTATACGCGTCTTGATACCGAAGCTCGTTGCTGCAAAACGGCGGGCCGGTGTTTCCAGCTCGATTATTCGCGTTATATCGCCAAAACAAACCGCACGTTCCCAATATGCGTATTCACGGCATAAAAGCATGCCGCCTTCACCAGCGGGGGCAAGTTTGCTGCCTTGCAAGCTGAATACAGAAACATCACCCAATGAACCACAGGCTTGCCCGCGCCAGAATGCACCATGTGCGTGAGAGGCATCTTCAACAATCTTAAGATTATATTTCTTTGCGAGACCCGTAATTTCCGTCATCTTCGATGGCATGCCCCACAAATGCACAACCACAATTGCCTTGGTTCTACTCGTGATTTTCTTTTCCATATCTGCCGGGTCCAGCCCCAGTCGATCCGGCTCACTCTCGCAAAATACAGGTACCGCACCTAACCAAACCATAGGCAGGACAGACGCCCAGAACGTGGCAGACGGCACCAGCACTTCGTCACCGGGTTTGAGGTTGATGGCCCAGAATGCAGCCATGAGCGCAGATGTACCATTGCAATGAGCAAGCGCATAAGGCATGCCCGAGAATTGCTGATAATCCTTTTCCAATTCTCTGATAACAGGATGCGTAGATATTTCACCATCCCGCAACACCTCAATCACTGCCTTTTCATCCTCATCAGTCAGCACCGGCCAGCGATTGGCAGCATTCTGGTCCAGCGTCACTGCAGGGCTACCACCAAGAATAGCGGGCACATCTTTTTTTGAATCGCTCATGTTGGGGCCTATTTACTGAAGATTAATGAGTCAAAGTTATTCTTGATGTTGGCACGATAGTTTTCGAATAACTGCGCTGCCAGAACAGCATCACCATGCGCAAGGTCGAGGGAAATATTCCGCAAGACCTCTGCATTTGCGTCACCTATCCCTAGCCCACCCCTATGAACCCATTGTGCAATATTAGTTCGCCGACGAAGGTAGTCTTCAAGCGTGCAGCATAGTTCGTTCTTCGCACACCAAGCAGCAGAGACAACGGGTTGTGCCAAACCAGGGAAAGCCGCATGTTTCACCTCACCATATGGATGCTGAATTGCGGTACGGACCTCTCCCGATGCAGCAACAGACCTTTTGATCAGTTTCGCTACCCTGTTGGCCATGCGTGTACAGCCGGTGAGCTTTCCGCCATAACAGGAAATCCATGGGCGATGGATATCTTGAATCACCTCTTGCCGTCGCGATAAATCAAGCGGGTAACAATCCCCTTGATACTGCTTTCCCACTACCAGTGGCCGTATGCCGCATCGGACCGAAATGATGTCATTTCTATCAAGCGGCTTTCGGTATCTACGCCCATATTGATCCAGTAAAAAATCAATGTCCTCTTTTGAAGCCTGAATACCATCTGCAATATGTTCAACTTTGGTTTCTGTTGGTCCCCATAAGGAAATCGGTCCCCACGGCACATGAGTAATCACATCATCATGTTCGCCCAGATCAAAAAATAGCGAGGACTGATGTTGCGCCGAACGGGGCAAGCCCAAATAAACGCCTTTGCTCAGCACATGGCGAACTGGCGAATTAATTGAAAAATCTGCATTTACCTGATCTGCCCAAACACCGGTGCAGTTAACCATCATTGCAGATTTAACTGCATATACTTTTTGAGCAATCGTATCCTGTATATTAAGTTGCCACTTTTTATCAAGTACACTATATTCGCCTTGGGCACTACAATAATTCAATGCAATTTGATCTGAAGCCTGATGACCTTGCCGTGCAATCCAGTTATACACAAAACGTGCGTCTGATTGATCCAGAAATGCTTCTTCATAGGTCAATGAATTCGTTATCAGATTTGACTTAATCAATTCCGATTCGCCAAAGATACCTTCTGAACGCGGTATACGCCTGCGCCCCATTCCCATCAACCAATAAGACCAGAGCCCGAGCTGTTTCCACCATTTAGCAAATCCAATATTATTGGTGGGTAGATAACGCATCATTCTTGGGGTTATTTCCTCAGCCTTCTCTGAGATCATCAAATCCCGATCATAGGAAAGCTGTAAAACTGATGGGATATCAAAATTCCTCAAATACAACAAACCGCCCCAAATCATCATCCCGGAAGACTGACTGGTACCTGAGGCGAAATCGCCTTTATCCAGTAATAAAACTTTATAGCCAAGGCGACAAAGCGTATCGTATAAGCATGCGCCATTAATACCGCCACCAAGCACAACGATATCAAAGCAAGATGTATCTTGAAGTTGATTTAAACGTTCCTGGCGATTCAAATTTATACCCCATGTAGATTATTGGACATAGAAACCAAAGACCCATAACTAGCAAACATAGTTCCGTGACTAATTACAGTTCAAACTTAACAGCCAACTAATCCAAATGATTAAGGTTTTCTATCGCTTATCAACCGACATGCCTTAGGCAAGCTCATTATAGTTTTCATCAGCACCAATAACCGACACAGCCTCTATCGAGCGATATGACGAGTTTTGATGGGGCAGGAAAATGCATTCCTCAAGCAGGCTGCAGCACCGCTCGTTATGGCATCCCTTTTTGGCGGAGTGTCTGGCTGGAGTCCAACTATGAAAACACCCAGCTAACCGAGCCGGGTGTTTGTACCATTCAAGTCACGCGTAACCAAAGCGGTATTGAGAGGTGGAAACTGTATTACCTGAAATTACTTGGATGAGACTGGCTGTTTACGTCCCGCCATATGCTTCAAATACCCGACCAGCTGTTCAAGCTCATCATCCGACAACATGCTACTGGCTATGCTAGGCATTTTCGCCTGTGGCCAATTACGTAGGGCTTGTGGGTCACGAATATAACGTTTCAATGACTCCGTGGTGAAGTACTCCGTCGGGCTATACGGCACATTAAGGTCCGGGCCAAATTGCGAATCACCAGCACCATTCAACCGATGGCAAGCCAAGCAATGCTTTTGGAACAGCATGAATCCTTGGTTGATCGGGTCACTGGCAGCCAGCTTGGCATCTGGTCGCAATGCCGGAAAACGCTCTGCGACCGGGGGTAAAAGCTTGAAGCTGCTGATCTGAAATGGCCACTGTTCAGCGCCGATCTGGCCGTCTTTAGGCGATGTCCAGACCAGATAAAACGGTCCGGCGCTGAGCTTGTTTTTTTCCAGCAGCGGCCAAGGTTTGGCCGGGTCCTCAACAGCCAACCAGGCTTGCGCTCCCTTTGCGTTCAGCAAGGGCGCTGCAGACAATTCGGCAACAAAGCCATCCAATGCAACGGCTTGCAAGTGATCATCAGCCTTCACGCCTTTCAGTAAGGCAGCCAGCGGAACAGCCCGGTAATTCATGTTTCGCTTGTAGGAAACATCATCAGGAATCTGTACCGTCTGCGCCTGAGGATGATCCAGCAGCTCCTTGGTCTGCCAAACCCGTTTGTTATCACCCAGGTCCAGATTAAGTTGTGCTGCAAATGAAGGAATACTGAGAAGTAGTATGCTCAGAAAAAAGAAAAGTCTATTCAATTGATGCCCATTTCAGTGGTAATTGCACAGTACGACATCTGACTGCTATGCCGCGGCCACGTTGCCGTATCCGGCGCAATCAGACCACATCAGGCACTTCAAGCGCTACTTCCCTGTTGAATGGCTGTGTTTTCAAGGTAACACCAGTACCGACGAAGCGGTTCTGGCTAAGCGCACAAACGCAGACAGTACGTAAGTACAGCAAGTTTGCACAACAACGCCAGAAGGGGTTTGTTAACAGCACTAAAACCTGTTCACGATCTGTCACGAGCAGCCGTCAGCAGGGTGAAGCGCAGCACAGAAACCGGTATGTACTTGTGTACATGAGGATTTCGAGCAGCACATAAGCCCTGATCACCGCTGCGTAGTAAGATCGTGAACTGGTTTAAGGGAGTAGGCTAAGCACCGCTCCAATAGCCAACCCCAAACCCAACCAATGCACAGGGCGTATGGCTTCTTTGAAAACCAACCCGCCCACCAAAGTACCCAGGGCAATAACGCCGATATTCGTACTGGCGAATACCAATGCAGGCGACTGCGCAAATTGTTGATGGGCGCGAATATAGAAAAGGATGTTGCCAAAATTAAGCAGGCCCAAGGGCAATCCCAACAACAAAGCCCGCCACTGCCAGCTAACACGCCGCACCAACAAATATGCCAGCAATAACACGCCGGAAAGCAGCAATGCTATCAACAGCGCATTGGTAAAGCCGGTTCCTGCCAACGCAAGACGCTTGAACAAAAGGTCGACCAAGCCATACCCCAGCCAGATCGCCAGCAGATACCGCCAGGCAAACGGGCTTTGCGTAGGCTCAGTGCCGACAGCAGGTTTATGAAGCAGGCAACCCAGCGCGGCGAAACCCAATAAGACACCAGCCAATTTCTGGGGCAGCAACACTTCGCCGAATACCGTAAAAGCAGCAACGAGCGGAATGATCAACGACAGTCGTTGCGCCGCATCGCTACGCACCATACCGGCTTCACGAACAGCCGCCACCATGGCAATGAATACAGCGGGTAACAATGCGCCCAGGGCCAGCAGATGCGGCCACGGCACCGCAGCTTGTTCAAAAACCGTCAAATCCGGCCGTAGCAGTACCACGCACAGGGTTGCGGCAACACCGTAGTTGACCAGAATGGCCTGACGTAAATCGACCGGATAACGACGTGCCAACTTGAACGATACCGAGACGGCAATACTGCAGACGATACTGAACAACAAGTAGTACATGGTTGGCCTTGGAATTCGTTCGCAATCTTACTGCGAAGCCGTGATCAGGGCTTATGTGCTGCTCAAAATCCTCATGTACAAAAAGTACATTCCGGTTTTTGCGCTGCTCTGTACTCTGCAGAAGACTACTCGTGACAGCGCGTGAACAAGTGATGTGAGCCTGCCCAATGCCTCGCGAGCTAAAGCAAGACAAGGCGGAAACACCCAAGGAAGCAGAGTTTACGAATGGTAGATGCGCATTTCTGAGGGTGTTTTCAACGCGGTATTGCCGACGCGCAGCAGACTTTGAACTGGTTCTAACGGCGGGCCTTAAAGGCAAGGTAAGCAAAAGCCCCAGCCAAGCCCATACAGGCAATGGCAACCCAACCCGGCATCGAAATCCCGAAGAGCGTCCAATCCACCAAAGCGCACTCTCCCGTACCAAACAGCACGTTCTTCAGGACATCAGTGAACGGCATGCTTTCCAACATAAAGTTCAACCCAGGGCCACAGGCCGGTACTTCGCTGGGTGGCAGGGTCTGGATATACGCATGTCGCGCAGCAATGCCAAAACCGGTTAGTGAGGCCAGGATACCCAGCACACCATAGACACGCGCACCTTGCTCCGACTTGGGGTTATGCAACGCAGCCAACAGCGCAACCACGCCCACAGCGATAACGCATACCCGCTGGAAAATGCACATCGGGCAGGGGTTGAGGAAGCGGTAATACTGCTGGTAGAGGGCAAAGGCCATCATGCCAGCGCATGCGAGGAAAACGGCGATATAGCCGATACGACGATTCAACAAGGACATGGAATTTCGCAGAAGTAAAAAGGTCAGACGGGGTCAGACATCAAAAGTGCGCGGGTAGTTTCGTCGATTTCGATCGCCAAGTCATGTGCAGCCAACACACGGTTGTCTGTTGGACGCACCACTTTCAGATTCAGGAAGATTTTTTCGCCCGCCAAAGCATAAGTGCCCACGATAACAGCCTGGACATTGTACGCAGCGCTGACTTCCTTTACTTCACGCGACAGCAAGAGTTCGCCTGTTCCTTCCCGCATAAAAACGCTGCCGCGCAGCTTCAGCTCCACAATCGGGTACTTCTGGAACAACAAACGGCTGGCAACCTGTTCGGCCATCAGGCGGCCAAAGGTGGTAGTAGCCGTTAGTCGGTCGAGCTGGACAAAGGTCGCGACGATCACCGGCTGATCAACCTTGACGACCGGATAAGCCATGGCCGCGAGCCGGTCGGCCGCTTCGTAGCTCGCCTTGATCATCGGATTCTTCGTGCCTTGCTGGTAACTGGCGCAACCTGCAAGTGACAATAATATCCACCCCAGAATAAGCACCCGCATTACTGTGCCCCCGTCAGCGTCATCCGTTTGACCGGTGTAGGTGGGGGTGGCTGGGCCGGTGGGGGTGGGGGCGGTGGCAGCAAGGACTCATCGTATAGCTTCACATCTGCCTGGTTCACCTTGTACGCATCGGTACTACGGAACACAAAGCGATTTCCATTTCCAATCGAGGTGGTCACCACAATCTGCAAACCGCTGGCCATATGGATAGACTGTACCTCAGCATCCATGATCAGCACGCCATCACCCCGTTTCTGGGAGACGATCATGCCCTGCTCGTTCAACCGGCTTAGCAAGAACTGCTTTAACGACCGTGCAAAAGGGGTGGGCAACGCCGGGTCCGTGACAAAAATCGCCCGGTTGTTCAATTCCTTGGTCTTTGCGGCGCGCTCACCAATGCGTGTCGCGGCCATGTTGGCAAGATCCCCCCAATCCGCAGGGGCCCGCAACATCGTCGTCTGTGGTTCATCGACCGATGAGAATGCGCGCCATCGATCACCCAGCTGCGCACAGCCGGCAAGGGTCAGCATCAGCACGATAACAGTCAGGCGTAGGCGCACAGCCTTAGTCCTCAGTCGGGTTTGACGCGCTCGGATCATAGCCGAGAAAGCGCATGATGTCGTCGCGTCGACGCATCGCATCGCTGTACCCCAGTTCAATCAAATCGCGCGAATAACGACGGTGAAACAGTAAGTACGACGCCAGCACCGAGCCCTGCCGGCGCAAAGCCCCCAAGCCACGCAACACAAAGCGCATGGTCCACGGGAAGTGATGCGTATGTCGCGAAGCAAGCTGCTCCAATGGACGCGAAGGCGAAATCACCAGGATGTCCACTTCCCGCAGCGCTACTTCGTGCAGCGCCTTGATGTCGTCAGGCACGAAAGACAGGGTTCGGTTGACGCGGGCAATCCGCTCCAGATCCACCTCCATACCATCGATGAACACACTGTTCATCAGGTGACCAGCCACCTGGGCCAACGATGGGTAATCTGAGGCATACAGCCGCTCCTGTGCGGCTTCCCGTGCAGGTGAAACCCCGATCACCAGCACCTTGTGCGCCCCAAGGTGCAACGCCGGGCTGATGGGGGCGACCTGGCGTACCGACCCGTCACCAAACCATTCCCGATGGATTTGCACGGCGGGGAAAACGAAGGGGATCGCCGAGGTTGCCATCAGGTGATGCACATCGATCTTCGTATTGGCACCGATACGCTGGGCCCGGCTCCATCCTGGCAGGTCCTTCGCTTGAAAGAACGACACAGACTGCCCCGAGTTATAACCCGATACCGTAATACTCAATGCCCGCAGTGCACCGCTATCGATACTCTTCTGTATGCCTTCGAAGTTGATCAGCTCATGCAAAAGCCCCCTCAGCGGCGCGTTATCCAGAAACGAGCGGGGGTTCTTGCGCACCATGCCACCAGTCAGCAGCGGGCTGAGCCAGCGGAAGAAGTAACGGAACATGGTACGAAAGTCAGTGTGATAGACCTGTTCCACCGACAGCTTCTTCCACACATATTCAAGCTTGCAGACGCTTTTACGGAAATGCATGCTGCCCGAAGCCAGCGAGGCCGCATTGATCCCGCCCGCCGAAGTGCCGCAGATAATTGGAAAAGGGTTCGCCACTTTCGCCGGCAACATTTTTGCAATCGCCCGTAATACGCCAACCTGATAAGCCGCTCGAGCTCCGCCGCCTGACAAAATCAACCCAACAACAGGAGGGAGGGGTTCGGACATAATCTCCTCGTTTTTATGTAAAGCTGGCTGGCTATGCAGCCTTTGGAACCGGCCTGCCCACCTGGCTGGCGTGACGCAAACCGGTTTCTACGTCTCAAGCATAGTTCATCAACGGCATAGCGTAGTCGGACCGCATTCGGAGCTATAGGCGAATTACGGTATAATCGATTTTTGCCGCCCAAGGATTTAGCCATGCGTGTTATTCAAAAAGCGCTGACCTTCGACGACGTTCTGCTCGTCCCTGCCCATTCCAATGTCCTGCCTCGCGATGTCGATCTGTCGACCCAGCTCACGCGTGAAATCCGCCTGAATCTGCCACTGATTTCAGCAGCGATGGATACCGTTACAGAGGCCCGTCTCGCGATCGCCATGGCGCAGGAAGGCGGCATCGGTATCGTTCACAAGAACATGCCACCACAGGCCCAAGCCCTTGAAGTCAGCAAGGTAAAGCGCCATGAAAGCGGCGTGGTGAAAGACCCCGTCACCATCACACCCGACATGCTGGTGCGCGATGTCGTCGCGCTCACCCGCCGGCACAAGATTTCCGGCCTGCCCGTTGTTGAAAGCAATGGCAAAGTCGTGGGTATCGTCACCAATCGTGACCTGCGTTTTGAAAGCCGGCTTGATGCAACCGTCGCCAGTATCATGACGCCGCGTGAACGTCTGGTTACCGTCCGCGAAGGCACCAGCATTGATGAAGCACGCGAGCTGATGCATACCCACCGCATCGAGCGGGTATTGGTCGTCAACGAAGGCTTCCAGTTACGGGGCCTGATTACCGTCAAAGACATCATCAAGAAGACCGAGCATCCCAATGCTTCCAAGGACACACAGGGCCGTCTGCGTGTTGGCGCGGCAGTGGGCGTGGGTGGTGATACGGAAGAACGCATCAAGCTGCTGGTTGACGCCGGTGTGGATGTAATCGTGGTCGACACTGCGCACGGCCATAGCCAAGGCGTGCTCGACCGGGTGTCCTGGGTCAAGCGGCAGTATCCGCAGGTTCAGGTAATTGGTGGCAATATTGCCACTGCTGCTGCAGCCCTGGCCTTGGTCAAGGCTGGCGCAGATGGCGTCAAGGTCGGTATCGGCCCCGGTTCGATCTGTACCACGCGCATCGTGGCTGGCGTTGGCGTTCCACAGATCAGCGCTGTTGCCAACGTGGCTGAAGCACTCGCAGGTACGGGTATTCCGCTTATTGCCGATGGTGGCATCCGTTTCTCCGGCGATATCTCCAAGGCAATCGCAGCCGGCGCCAATCTGGTCATGCTGGGTGGCTTGTTTGCCGGTACCGAGGAAGCCCCAGGTGAAGTCGAGTTATTCCAAGGGCGTTCCTACAAGAGCTACCGTGGCATGGGCTCTCTTGGCGCGATGCAGCAAGGTTCCAGTGATCGTTACTTCCAGGACTCGGTCAACAACGCCGACAAGCTGGTGCCTGAAGGCATTGAAGGCCGCGTCCCTTACAAGGGCCCGCTAACCGCTGTGATCCACCAGTTGATGGGTGGCCTGCGTTCTTCCATGGGTTATCTCGGCTGTGCTTCGATCAACGACATGCATACCAAGGCGGAATTTGTCGAGATCACTTCAGCTGGTATTCGTGAATCGCACGTGCATGATGTGCAGATCACCAAAGAAGCACCGAACTACCACGTCGATTGAGCTGCCACTGCAAGTGTTGTAAGTCATGCCAAGCCCCTGTCATACAGGGGCTTTTTTATGCCCTTCCACCATACAAACGAGAATCTAGTGACTAGAGTTCGGCCATGACGCCAGACGAACTACTCACCCTCGCCTACCAACACTTTGCGCAGGCTGCTTGGCGAAGCGCTGATAATTTCGCCTGCATGGTGTTGGAAAGATATCCCCAACATGCGCCTGCCTATTTGCTACGTAGTCAGATAGCAATGGAACGCGGCCTGTTTGACGATGCACATCATCATCTGGCACAGGTCGCCACCTACGCAGTAGACCAAAGCCTGGTCTTCTGGCAGGACCTGGCGCAGCTTGCCAGCAAGCTTGGGCAGCACACGCTGGCGTACCAAGCCCTTGCACAAGCAGTACAGATTACCCCTGATGATGCCGCGGTCTGGCATAGCCTGGGCGTCAAGGCGCAAACATCCGGCGACCATCAGACTGCAGTACATGCCTACCAGAAAACCCTTGCCCTCAACGAAGCGCTGCCGCACACGCACAACAACTATGCCGCGCTGATGCAGGCTAGCGGCAATCTGCCAACAGCGATACACCACTTCCTTCGCGCCACAGAACTTGATCCTACCTATACCGTTGCCTGGAAGAACTATGGCGGTGCGTTACAGCAGGCAGGCCAGTTCGAGGCTGCACTGGCTGCCTACACGCAGGCCACCGAGCTACAACCCAACTATGCAGAAGCCATCGCCGGCAAGCTGTACATGCAGCTGCATCAAATCGAGTGGAATGGACTTGGGGCACAACAAGACGTACTTAAGACAGCGCTTCAGCAGAACCAGGAGGTTTACATCCCTCCCCTTGCCTATCTGGCCCTGGATAACCAGCCAGACCATCAACTAAAGAATGCACAGCGTTGGGCCAGCCAGTTCCGCACGCCAGCGCTACCTGCCTGTCCACCACGCCAGCGCAGCCGGATTCGGCTGGGTTACCTGAGTGGCGACTTTCACGGCCATGCCACCAGCTGGCTAACTGCCGGGCTATTCGCCAGTCACGATAGGCAAAGCTTTGAAGTTTTCGGATACAACTACGGCCAAGACGATGGTTCATCACTGCGAGAGCGAATCCAGGAAGGCTTTGACCGATTCACCACTGTCAACACGCTAAGTCAGGCGCAACTGGCGGAGCGCATACGTGCAGATGAAATCGATATCCTCATCGACCTGAAAGGCTGGACCCGCAACAGCCGTTGTGATGTTCTTGCGTATCGACCCGCCCCGGTCCAGCTGCATTACCTTGCCTACCCTGGCACCCTGGGCGCACCTTGGTGCGATTACCTGATTGCGGATACCCAAGTCGTGCCCCCTGGCGCAGTCCAGCACTACCAAGAAGCGATTGCATGGCTGCCAAACTGCTACCAGATCAACGATAGAGACCGCGCCATTGCCCCGCAACCAACACGGGCAAACGCAGGTTTACCTGAAACAGGCTTTGTCTTCTGCTGCTTCAACCAGCATTACAAGATACAGCCTGATGTGTTTGATATATGGATGCGGCTGCTGCATACAGTTCCTGGCAGCCTGCTCTGGCTTATCGATACAGCAGATAATGGCAAATCAACCCGGCTGAGGCACCAAGCCACATTGCGCGGCATTGCCCCAGAGCGCCTGTACTTTGCGCCCATTCTTCCCCAGGCACAGCATCTTGCCCGGTTAAGCTTAGCCGATTTGGCGTTAGACACCCTGCCCTGCAATGCCCATACCACCGCGAGTGATGCCTTGTGGGCTGGCGTACCTCTGGTGACCTGCATGGGTGAAAGCTTTGCAGGCCGGGTTGCCGCAAGCTGCCTTGCTGCCGCAGGCCTGCGTGAACTGATTACGGATAACCTGGCGGACTACGAAGCACTGGCCAAGCACCTTGCGCTCAACACGCAAGCCTTGGCTGCCATACGCAATAAGCTCGCTTATCAACGCCTCAACTGCCCGTTGTTCGACACCCAGGCAACCGTAGCAGCACTGGAAACGGCATACAAAACCATGTGGCAGCGTGTGCTCGCAGGCTTACCGCCTGCAAGCTTCCATGTCCCACTCACAGCTTAAAACCTGTTCAAAGTCTGCTGTGCGTCAGCAATACGGCGTTGAAAACAGCCTCGGAATGCTCATTTACCACGCGTAAACTCGGCTTCCTCAGCAGTTTTCGCCTTGTCTCGCCCTAGCTCGCAAGATTTTGAACAGGCGCTTATTTACCGGCTTTGGCAACAATATCCTGAAAAAAGCCGTATACCCCATCGGCACTCATCCGCCTGGCACTAGCCAGCTCTCCCGCCCTGGTGGCATACAGCACACGCTGATCGGGTGCCAGTACTACCACCGCAGGTATCCCCTTCTTGATCGGATTGCCATACACCGTATCAAGGTCGGTATTCTTGTCGAATCGACCAACATCGATCTTGACCACATTGAATGACTTGGCCATCAGGGCGGCGTTCTTGTCATTCTTCAACGCACGATCCAGTGCCCGGCAATCTTCACACCAATTTGCGCCGAATACCAGTAGAACTGGTGTCTGCGTACTGTGGGCTTTGATCAAAGCTTGCTTGACCTCTTCCTTGGCATTGGCGGTTTCATCATAAGGCAGTGCATCCGCACGGAGTGCAAGACTGCCCGCCATCAATACAAGTGCAATCAATTTTTTCATGCTTAGACCTATAAGAAAGGAACCTTCATTTGATGGGTTAAGAACCTGTTTACGATCTTACTGCGCAGCCGTGATCAGGGCTCATGTGCTGCTCGAGAGCCTCATGTATTCAAGTACACTCCGGCTTCTGCGATGCGCTTCACCCTGCTGACAGCTGCTCGTAACAGATCGTAAACAGGTTCTAAGACAGACATTGAATGCTATCTATCCCACAAAAGCCAACGCCACCCGAGGGTGGCGTTGGCTTTTTACTTAATAGGCGGGAAATCCGCTTACTTGATCATGCCCTTGCTCTTGAGCAATTCGTGCATGGTCTTGCCGATTTCTGCCGGGCTGCGGGTGTAGGCAATGCCTGCACGCTCGAAAGCCGCAAACTTCTCTTCTGCCGTACCCTTACCACCGGAGATGATCGCACCGGCATGGCCCATGCGCTTGCCCTTGGGGGCAGTCACACCGGCAATGTAACCCACCACTGGCTTGGTCACGTAGGACTTGGCGAATTCGGCCGCTTCTTCTTCGGCCGAACCACCGATTTCACCGATCATAATGATGGCGTCGGTGTCCGGATCGTCTTGGAACAACTTCAGGGAATCGATATGGCTGGTGCCGGGGATCGGGTCGCCACCGATACCGATACAGGTAGACTGGCCCAGGCCCAACGCGGTGGTTTGTGCCACAGCTTCATAGGTCAGGGTACCCGAACGCGACACGATGCCGATACGGCCAGGGTTGTGAATGTGCCACGGCATGATGCCGATTTTGCACTCACCCGGTGTGATAACGCCGGGGCAGTTCGGGCCGATCAAGCGGATACCGGCTTCGTCCACAGCACGCTTCACATACAGCATGTCGATTGTGGGCACGCCTTCGGTAATACACACCACCAGTTTCACGCCAGCATCGATGGCTTCAAGGATGGAGTCCTTGGCGAACGGGGCTGGTACGTAGATCACCGAGGCATCAGCCTGGGTGGTGCGCACGGCATCGCGCATGGTGTTGAACACGGGCAGGCCCAGGTGCTCGCTACCACCCTTGCCTGGGGTCACGCCACCAACAACCTTGGTACCAACCTTCAGCGCCTGCTCGGCATGGAAAGTACCGTTTTTGCCGGTAAAGCCCTGCACCAGCACCTTGGTGTTCTTATTGACTAGAACGCTCATTTATAACTCCTGATTCTGTGCGGGTGATTAAGCGACGGCTTTGACAGCAGCCACGATCTTCTCGGCAGCGTCATTCAGGCCTTGGGCCGAAGTCAGCTTCAAACCGCTGTCGTCGAGGATCTTGGCGCCCAGTTCAGCATTGTTGCCTTCAAGGCGGACCACAACCGGCACGGTCACGTTCACTTCCTTCACGGCAGCGATAATCGCCTCGGCAATCATGTCGCAGCGAACGATGCCGCCGAAGATGTTGATCAGCACACCTTTGACCGATTCATCAGCCAGGATCAGCTTGAACGCCTCAATCACACGCTCCTTGGTGGCACCACCGCCCACGTCAAGGAAGTTGGCAGGCTGGCCACCCTTGAGCTTGATGATGTCCATGGTGGCCATGGCCAAGCCCGCGCCATTCACCATGCAACCGATGTTGCCTTCCAGCGCTACGTAGTTCAGGTCGAACTCGGAAGCCTTCAGTTCACGTTCGTTCTCTTGCGACTTGTCGCGCAGCGCCACGATGGCGGGCAAGCGGAAAGCGGCGTTACTGTCGATGCCGATCTTGGCATCTACACAGGCCAGTGAACCATCGCCACGAATCGCCAACGGGTTGATTTCGAACAGGGCGAAATCATTTTCAACGAATGCCTTGTAAGCACCCATCATCAGGCCGGTGAACTGCTTGATCTGCTTTTCGTCCAGACCGAGCGCAAAGCCTACTTCACGGGCCTGGAAGGGCTGCAAACCAACCAGTGGATCAACCACGGTCTTGATGATCTTTTCAGGCGTGTTGTGGGCGACTTCTTCGATCTCCACACCGCCTTCGGTCGAGGCCATGAACACGATCGAACGGGTCGAACGATCCACCACCGCACCCAGGTACAGTTCGCGCTGTACAGGGTACATATCTTCACAAACCAACAGCGAACCAACAGGCTGGCCTTTGGAATCTGTCTGGTAAGTCACCAGACGCTTGCCCAGCAAAGCCTTGGCAACGTCTGCGGCCTCTTCAGCGCTCTTCACCACCTTCACACCGCCAGCTTTGCCGCGGCCGCCAGCGTGAACCTGGGCTTTCACCACGGCAAACTTGCCGCCCATGGAGCGGAAAGCATTGGCGGTTTCTTCCGGCGAAGTGGCCAGGATGCCCTTTTGCACCGGCAGACCGTACTTAGCCAGCAGGTCTTTCGCTTGGTATTCGTGGAGGTTCATTTCTAACTTCCTTTGTTGAGGTGTGAGGCATGAGGTGTGAGGAGAAAAATGCAGCACATGCTGCCGTATCGCTCCCCGCCCCTCACACTTGATTAGCTATGCAATGTCCGGCCATCGCAGCCAAGCGCAGCTTCGTGCATGGCTTCGCTCAACGACGGATGTGCATGGACGATACGGGCAATGTCTTCCGAAGAAGCGCTGAATTCCATTGCCACCACCGCTTCCGAGATCAGCTCCGAAGCGAATGGGCCAACAATGTGAACACCCAGGATACGGTCGGTCTTCTTGTCCGCCAGCATCTTGACGAAGCCCTTGGCCTCACCCAGTGCCAACGCACGGCCATTGGCTGAGAACAGGAATTGGCCTTTTTTGTACTCAATGCCTTCGGCTTTGAGCTGCTGTTCGGTCTTACCCACCCAGGCGATCTCTGGATTGGTATAGATCACCCAGGGCACATTGTTGAAATCAACATGCGGATGTTGCCCGGCGATGCGTTCCGCCACAGCAACACCTTCTTCCGAAGCCTTATGCGCCAACATCGGGCCACGCACCACATCGCCGACCGCCCAGACATTGGGCAGATTGGTCTTGCAATCGTCGTTGACCTCGACCTGACCCCGCTCATTGAGCTTCAGGCCCACAGCTTCGGCATTCAGACCGTCTGTATTAGGCACGCGGCCGATCGAAACAATCAGCTTGTCGTAGACAGCCTTTTGCGCAGCGCCTGCGGCATCGGTGTAATTGACTGTGACGTCCTTCTTGCTGACCTTGATTTCACCGATCTTCACACCGGTACTGATCACGAGGCCGGTTTCCTTGGTCAGCAGCTTCATCGCTTCACGTGCGACATGCTCATCGGCAGCACCAAGGAAGGTCGGCATGGCTTCCAGCACGGTCACTTCCGATCCCAGACGCTTCCACACCGAGCCCATTTCCAGACCAATCACGCCGGCGCCGATCACACCCAGACGTTTTGGTACGGCAGGAATAGCCAGCGCACCTACATTATCGAGTACCAGCTTGTTGTCAATGGTCACACCGGGCAACTGACGAACACTGGAACCCGTCGCCACAATCACATGGGTCGCTTCGATGGATTCCTTCTTGCCATCGGCCAGCTTGGCTTCCAGCACATACTTGTCGCCGCTCTTGGATTTGAAGCTGCCAGTACCGTGGAAAGACGTCACCTTGTTCTTACGGAACAGAAAAGCGATACCACCCGTATTCTTGGCGATGATCTCTTCCTTGCGCTTAAGCATCTGCGCCACATCGATCTTCACTACACCGGTACTGATGCCATGGTCTGCAAAACTGTGCACGGCATGGTGATAGTTCTCGGACGACTGCAACAAGGCCTTCGAAGGAATACAACCCACGTTCAGGCAGGTACCGCCAAGGCTGGGCTTGCCGTCAGCGGTGGAAGTGGCGTCGATACAGGCGGTCTTGAAACCCAGCTGAGCTGCACGGATAGCAGCAACATAACCACCAGGGCCACCACCGATCACGACGACGTCAAATTGTTGGGACATACTTTAACTCCAAAAAAAAGCAACCTCGGCAACAAAGACAATCAGCGTATATGTAGTTTAGAGACTCGACGTTTCCCGCCGACCAATTCCACTTTCCGCCAAGTACTTTCATTGTTTAATGCACGCCACCGGCGTTCATCTCGTAAGTAAACCCAATCTTTTTCATTCTGAAAGAAAATCTGAGTTCCTTTTGCTTCAATAATGTTCAAAATACTGTTGTCATGTTGACTGCATTCATCGAAGTCAGTAACAGCCCGTTGACCCATTTCCGAATAGTGCTCATTCAACTCCAGCAATAGATTATTGATATCTCCATCCAGATCCGAGACATTCAACCCAATACGTTCCGCTTCTCTCCGAGTAATAGGGTAACTATGCGAAGGGTAATCACTATTCATGTGACGACTTATCTCCTCCGCTCGTGCCTCATCAGTCATGTGATAGCGAAGAATCTCACTGCATATCCGAATAGACAAGCTACTTGCCCGATCAATTGCGCCTACGACCAATGGGTGCACATACTTAAAAATATCCCCATAGGGATTACCATGATGCTCTTTCCCATTCTGCTGCCATAACCGAATGATTCGTGCCAGCTCATCAGAACTGACACTAACTCGGTCATTATCGCGATCCAGAGGAGATAAATCATGTGTCAAAGAGGAATCTATCGCCGTCAAATAAGACAACGGCCCCATTTGAATTTCATCCGCACCCAATGCGATCATGGTCGCCGCAGAGGCGCACTCAAGCGGTATCAATACATGAATTGACTTACAGTACTGGCGTAGTAAATGAACGATTCGAAGGGCAGATTCAGGATCACCTCCCCGGGACTTCAAGAACAAAGAAACTTTCTCTTGAGGGCCTATCTTTTCGAACAGTCCATGAAATGCCAATAAGTCATTAGAGCAAACTGAACCACTCTGAGAAGTCCAATACGACAATAACCTGTGGCCCAATAAGGCCTCCAGTTGATCAATTAGCGCCTGCGTTTTATCAAAAAGAACTGGTGGCTTCTTGGCCACCGGTTTCTTCTTCACGGCATTTTCTTGATTTTCCATATTTGCCCACTCAAGGCGACACAGTAACTACAAAGACCAAAACACCAGCAAGCCGTCATTGCTAGCCGGTGCTTTGGCAATGAAACCGACTAGATATCCAACAACAGACGCGCCGGATCTTCGATGGCTTCTTTGATCGCCACCAAGCTCAGTACAGCCTCGCGGCCGTCGATGATGCGGTGATCGTAGGACTGAGCCAGATACATCATCGGCAGGACCACCACCTGGCCATTTTCGACCATCGCGCGTTCCTTGGTGGCGTGCATACCCAAGATGGCTGACTGCGGTGGGTTGATGATCGGAGTGGACATCATCGAACCGAAAGTACCGCCATTCGAGATCGTGTAGGTGCCGCCAGTCAATTCCTCGATGGTCAACTTGCCTTCCTGGGCACGTTTACCGAAATCGGCAATCTGCTTCTCGATCTGCGCAAGACTCAACTGGTCTGCATTGCGGATCACCGGCACCACCAAACCACGTGGGCTACCTACTGCCACACCGATATCGTAGTAGCCGTGGTAGACGATGTCGTTGCCATCCACCGAGGCATTCACGATCGGGTACTTCTTCAGCGCATGGACCGCCGCCTTCACGAAAAAGCCCATGAAACCCAGCTTGATGCCGTGTTCCTTCTCGAACTTGTCCTTGTACTTGTTACGCAGTTCCATCACCGGCTTCATGTTCACTTCATTGAAGGTGGTAAGGATGGCTGCGGTGGATTGCGATTCGATCAGGCGCTCTGCTACGCGCTGACGCAGGCGCGACATCGGCACACGTTGTTCTGTGCGTTCACCCAACGACAAGGCTACAGCAGGGGCTGGTGCAGCCTTAGCAGCAGGCGCGGCAGCCGGCTTGGCGGCGGCTGCAACCACATCTTCCTTCAGCACACGGCCATCACGGCCCGAACCCTGGATCTTGCTGGTATCGACACCGGCATCAGCCGCGGCTTTTTTGGCAGCCGGCATCACTGCAGTACCAAAGCCGATAGCGTTTTCCGGCACCCCTGCCGCTGCCGCAGCGGCTGCAACACGGGTAGGCTCCTGACCAATAGGCGCAGCAGCCGGGGCAGCCGCAGCGCGGGCGCCAGACTTGGCTTCGGTATCAATGGTGGCTATCAACTCATGGCTGATTACAGTCGAACCATCGCCCTTCACGAGGCTGACAATCACACCCGCTTGTGGCGCTGGCAACTCAAGCACCACCTTGTCGGTTTCCAGATCGATGAGGTTCTCGTCGCGCTCGACGAACTCGCCGACTTTCTTCTTCCAGCTCACCAAGGTGGCTTCAGAAACGGACTCGGGTAATTGGGGGACTTTAACTTCGATCAGCATGTTATTGGCTCCATGGGGTCGGCCAGACTTGGGTTTCTGACATTCGCGAGCGGCCGCCCGGGCGGCCGCTGTTATTTCGGATGGTTCGGCTTGTTACTTCAGCGTCATCGCTTCATCGAGGAAGGCTTTGAGCTGCGCAGTGTGCTTGCTCATATAACCCACAGCGGGCGAAGCGGACGATGGACGACCCGCGTACAGCAAGGTCTGCTTGGCGGACATGCAGGCTTCCAACCGATGGCGGATCTGATGCCAGGCGCCCTGGTTCTTCGGCTCTTCCTGCACCCACATGATTTCCTTGGCCGCGCCGTACTTACCCAGTTCCGCTTTGAGCTCATCGGTAGGGAAAGGATAAAGCTGCTCGACACGCACAATGGCGACATCTTTCTGTCCGCGCTCGGCACGGGCATTGTGCAAGTCGTAGTAAACCTGACCGGCGCAAACAACGACACGCTTGACCTTCTTGACGTCAGTGATCGTGCTGTCGCCAATCACCGGACGGAACCCACCATTAGTGAAGTCTTCCAGCGGGCTCATCGCGTCCTTGTAGCGCAAGAGGCGCTTGGACATGAGGATGATCAGCGGTTTGCGATACGGGCGCAGCTGCTGGCGGCGCAGCACATGGAACATCTGGCTGGCTTCGGACGGCATAATGATCTGCATATTGTGCTCGGCGCACATCTGCAAATAACGCTCGAGACGGGCGGAGCTATGCTCAGGGCCCTGGCCATCATAACCATGCGGCAACATCATGGTCAGACCGCAATAGCGGCCCCATTTGGTTTCACCGGAAGAAATAAACTGGTCGATCACCACCTGCGCACCATTGGCGAAGTCGCCGAACTGGGCTTCCCAGATCACGAGTTCATCTGGCGCGGAAGAGCTGTAACCATACTCGAACGCCAATACAGCTTCTTCGTTGAGGATGGAGTCGATGACCAGGAAATTGCCTTGGTTATCGCTCAGGGTACGCAATGGCACATGTGCACCATCGTCCCATTTCTCGCGGTTTTGGTCGTGCAACACAGCATGGCGGTGACTGAAAGTACCACGGCCCGAGTCTTCACCCGAGATACGCACGCCATAGCCCTTTTCCAGGAGCGAGCCATAAGCCAGCGTCTCAGCCATACCCCAGTCGAGATCCTGATTGCCGGCAGCCATTTCACGCCGTGCAGCCATCACCTTTTCAACCGTTGCATGCAACTTGAAGTTTTCCGGCACCTTGGTGAGCTTCTCGGTAAGCCGGCCAATTTCTGCTGCACTTAATGTGGTGTCGGTCGGGTGGGCCCAATGGGTACCCTTATAAGCGGAGAAGTCGATGGCAAAGCTGCGCTTGAAATCGGTCAACGTGGTCTGCTCGACATGCTCGCCCTTGTCCAATGCAGCACGGTACTGCTTGATCAGGCCATCCGCCTCTTCCGCGCTGAGCAAGCCTTCGGTAACCAGACGGTCCGCATACATCTTGCGGGTGCCGACATGCTTTGCGATCTTCTTGTACATCATCGGCTGCGTCAGCATCGGGTCATCGCCCTCGTTGTGACCCAACTTACGGAAGCAGACCAGATCGATCACCACGTCGCGCTTGAACTCGCGACGGAAATCGAGTGCGGCTTGAACCACAAAGCAGACAGCCTCAGGATCATCGCCGTTCACATGGAAGATCGGTGCTTCGATCATCTTGGCAATGTCGGTGCAATACAGCGAAGAACGGGTATCGCGAGTATCCGACGTCGTGAAGCCAATCTGGTTGTTGATGACTATATGCACCGTGCCGCCTACACCATAACCACGTGTCTGCGACAAGTTGAACGTGCCCTGGTTGGTGCCCAGGCCGATAAAGGCGGAATCACCATGCAGCAGCACTGGCAAGACCTGTTCGCCGGTACGGTCGGTACGGCGTTGCTGACGCGCACGTGCTGAGCCAACCACCACCGGATTGACGATTTCAAGGTGGGATGGGTTGAACGCCAGCGACACATGGACAGGACCGCCCGGTGTCGGGATGTCGGAACTGAAACCCATGTGGTACTTCACATCGCCCGATGGCAAGTCGTAGCTGTATTTGCCTTCGAATTCGGAGAACAAGTCAGCCGGACGTTTGCCGAGTGTGTTGACCAGCACATTGAGGCGGCCACGGTGGGCCATGCCGATCACCATTTCTTGCACGCCATGCTCGCCCGATGTCTGCACCAGGTGGTCCAGCGCAGCGATCATGCTTTCGCCGCCTTCCAGCGAGAAGCGCTTCTGGCCGACATACTTGGTATGCAGGTACCGCTCCAGCGTCTCGGCAGCGGTAATCTGCTTGAGGATGCGCAGCTTCTTTTCGCCACTGAACGTCGGTGTGGAACGGGTGGACTCGAAACGCTTCTGCACCCAGATACGCTGGGCGGACGTGGTGATATGCATGTACTCCAGGCCGATATTGCCGCAGAAAGTCTGCTTGAGCCGGGCCAGGATGTTGGCCAGCGTATCACGCTCTGGACCAACCAGGTTGCCGCAATCAAAGGTCAGCGCCATGTCGGCATCTGTCAGCCCGTAGGTAGCGGGGTCCAGTTCCGGCAACAAGGCCTGGTCCAGACGCTTGAGCGGGTCCAGCGTGGCATAGCGGGCGCCCACAATCCGGTAGGCAGAAATCAGACGCAGCACCGCCACCTGCTTTTTATTGGATGCCCCCTGCGCCACTGCGCTGGCTACGCCAACACGCGGCTGCTTGGCCATCTGAACAAAGGACTCTTCAATCGAGGCCCTTGGAATATCACGGTCTGTATTACCGGGTAACTGCTGCAGCTTGTCGAAATAGTCCCGCCATTCTTCTGACACGCTTTGCGGGTCGGCAAGATATTGCTCATAGAGCTCTTCGATGAACGGGGCATTGCCACCGAACAAGTAGGATTGGCTCTGGAAGGTTTGCATCATGTTGATGGCCTTTTTTACTTTCAGTGCTGCGCTGGGGGCGAGACGATTTCGACAAACAGGTTAAAACGGACTTGTATTGCTTGAACACACGCCCGGCAAAATACCGGGCGCGTGAGGGATGGTTTATCCGCGCTTGCTCATTGGCACATAATCACGGCGTGGGGAACCGGTGTAAAGCTGACGTGGACGACCGATCTTCATGGTCGGGTCGGCAATCATTTCACTCCAGTGCGAGATCCAGCCAACAGTGCGGGCCAACGCAAAGATCGGCGTGAACATCGAGACCGGGATGCCGATGGCAGACAACACGATGCCCGAATAGAAGTCCACATTGGGGTACAGCTTGCGTTCGATGAAGTAAGGATCGTTCAGGGCGATCTTCTCCAGCTCCATCGCGAGCTTGAACTTCGGATCGTTGTGCAGACCCATTTCTTTCAGCACTTCATCGCAGGTCTGCTTCATGATGGCGGCGCGCGGGTCCATGTTCTTGTAAACGCGGTGGCCAAAACCCATCAGCTTGTAGCGCTTGTCTTTCACGCCCTGCATAAAGTCGGCAACCTTGGACACATCGCCGATCTCATCGAGCATCTTCAGCACGGCTTCATTCGCGCCACCGTGCGACGGGCCCCATAAACAGGCGATACCAGCAGCGATACAGGCGAATGGGTTAGCGCCCGACGAGCCGGACAAACGTACTGTCGAAGTCGATGCGTTTTGTTCGTGGTCGGCATGCAGGGTGAAGATACGGTCCAGCGCCTTGGCCTGCACCTGGTTCACCTTGTATTCCTGCACCGGTGTCGAGAACATCATGTAGAGGAAGTTCTCAGCGTAAGAAAGCCCGCCCTTGGGGTAGCTCAGCGGCAATCCCTTGTTGTAACGGAACGCCTGGGCAGCAATCGTTGGCAATTTGGCGATCAGGCGGAAGGCTGCCACTTCACGGTGGTGCGGGTCGTTGATGTCGAGCGAGTCGTGGTAGAAGGCCGACAATGCGCCGACTACACCAACCATCACCGCCATCGGGTGAGCGTCACGACGGAAACCACGGAAGAAATTGTGGATCTGGTCGTGCAGCATGTTGTGGCGCATGACCGTGTAGTCGAAGTGCGCCTTCTGTTCCTTGTTCGGCAACTCACCATTCAGGAGCAGATAGCAGACTTCCAGGTAATCGGCATGCTCAGCCAGTTGTTCGATGGGGTAGCCGCGATAGTAAAGCTGGCCCAGATCGCCATCAATGAAGGTGATCTTGGACTCACAGCTGGAAGTCGACAAAAAACCAGGGTCATGCGTGAACATGCCGGTCTTGCCGAAAGCGCGGATGTCTACCACGTCCGGGCCGAGCGTGCCTTTCAGCACCGGCAGCTCGACGCTGCTTTGGCCATCGTTGTAAGAGAGCGTAACTGTGGAGGCTTCAGCCATGGAAAATGCTCCTTTTTAATTGTCGGTTGAACCGAGAGAGAGTGCCATGCAGCACCACCCAGGCCCTCAAACTAACGCGCTTTATTATTGTGTTTTCACAACTTGCCAGTGCCGCAGCCGTTCCAGAATAGGCGCAATACGCTTATCCGTGGTTTCAGCTTTGCCATCCACCAGTTCTAGCAGATCAATGTCCGGTAGCATCAACAAGTCTTGGTAGACGTCCAACTCAGCAGGACTCAGCTGATCAAAATCGTGTTCGAGAAAAAGCTCGAACACGATATCCAGTTCCAACAAGCCCCGCCGTGAACGCCAGCGGAGTCGGTTTTTATCCGCTTGGGTATAAGTCACTGTAATCGCCTCAAGCAATCCGCTTGACCATCAGCTCTTTGATCTTGCCAATCGCCTTGGTCGGGTTGAGATGCTTAGGGCATACATCGACACAGTTCATGATGCTATGGCACCGGAACAGTCGATACGGGTCTTCCAGATTATCCAATCGCTCATTGGTAGCGGTATCGCGGGTATCGGCAATAAACCGGTAGGCTGCCAACAGGCCAGCGGGGCCCACAAACTTGTCCGGGTTCCACCAGAACGACGGGCACGATGTCGTACAGCAAGCGCACAGAATGCACTCGTACAAGCCATCCAGCTCTTCACGGTCCTTCGGGCTTTGCAGGCGCTCGTGCGAAGGCGGCGGTGTGTCGTTGATAACGTAAGGCTTGATCGAGTTGTATTGCTTGAAGAACTGGGTCATGTCCACGATCAGGTCGCGGATTACCGGCAGACCGGGCAGCGGACGGATTTCGACTGGCTGCTTGAGGCCAACGATATCAGTCACACAGGCAAGACCATTCTTGCCGTTGATATTCATCGCATCGGACCCGCACACGCCTTCACGGCATGAACGACGGAACGAAAGGCTGTCATCAACAGTCTTCAAGCGTACCAGGGCATCCAGCAGCTTCTTGTCGCTGGGTTCCAGCTCAACCGAGATGTCCTGCATATACGGCTTGGCATCGACATCGGGGTTGTAGCGATAGATCTTGAATTGCATCTTCATAGTCTGGGCTCCAGTACGTCCGCTTAGAACGTGCGCTCCTTGGGCGGTATGTAATCGACGGTCAGCGGCTTGGTATGCACCGGCTTGTAGGCGAGGTGGCGGTCGTTGTTGTAGAACAGCGAGTGCTTCATCCAGTTGTCGTCGTCACGCTTCTGGAAGTCGTCATGCGAGTGCGCACCGCGCGATTCCTTACGGGCGTCCGCAGCAATCATGGTTGCGACAGCCACTTCGATCAGGTTGTCGAGTTCCAGCGCTTCGATACGCGCCGTGTTCCAGACCTTGGACTTGTCCTTGATCTGGGTACGTTTGGCGCGTTCTGCCACTTCAGCAATTTCCTTCACGCCCAGCGCCATGTTCTCGCTGTTACGGAACACGCCCGCGCGCAGCTGGATCGTCTTCTGCATCGCTTCACGGACCACATTCACTTCTTCGCCACCGCTCTGGTTTTCCAGACGAGCAATACGGGACAGGCTGAAATCAGCCGCGTTGTCTGGCAGTGGCTTGTGGGTTGGACGCTCGCGCTTAATGAAGTCGATCATGCTGTCGCCAGCTGATTTGCCGAATACGACCAGGTCAAGCAGCGAATTGGTGCCAAGGCGGTTCGCACCATGCACTGAAGCACACGCACATTCACCCGCTGCATAGAAGCCATTAACGCGGACTTCGGGGTTGTCGCCCTTCGGCACCATCACTTCGCCCAGGTAGTTGGTGGGAATACCCCCCATCTGGTAGTGCGTGGTCGGGATAACCGGGATCGGTTCCTTGATCGGGTCCACACCGGCAAATTTGATGGCAATCTCACGGATTGATGGCAAGCGGTGGTTGATCACCTCTGGGCCAAGATGATCGAGCTTCAGCAGCACATGGTCCTTGTTCTTGCCTGCACCACGGCCTTCCAGCACCTCCAGCGCCATGCAACGCGACACGAAGTCACGTGGGGCCAAGTCTTTCAGGGTTGGCGCATAGCGCTCCATAAAACGTTCGCCGTTGGCGTTAAGCAAGATACCGCCTTCGCCACGCACGCCTTCGGTAATCAAAACACCGGCACCAGCTACACCGGTCGGGTGGAACTGCCAGAACTCCATGTCTTCAAGCGGAATACCGGCACGCGCGCACATACCCAGGCCATCGCCCGTGTTGATGAAGGCATTGGTAGACGCAGCGTAGATACGTCCAGCACCGCCTGTGGCAAACAGCACGGCCTTGGCATGCAGGATGTAAACCTCACCGGTTTCCATTTCCAACGCGGTTACGCCAACCACGTCGCCATCAGCATCGCGAATGATATCCAGCGCCATCCATTCCACGAAGAACTGGGTGTTGGCGCGAACATTTCGTTGGTACAGGGTGTGAAGTAGCGCGTGGCCGGTACGGTCGGCCGCGGCACAAGCGCGTTGCACCGGCTTTTCGCCGAAGTTGGCGGTATGACCGCCAAAGGGGCGCTGGTAGATACGACCGGAATCGACACGGTCGAACGGCATACCGAAGTGTTCAAGCTCAATCACCGCCTCAGGCGCGGACTTGCACATGAATTCAATCGCGTCCTGGTCACCGAGCCAATCGGAACCCTTGACGGTGTCGTACATGTGCCATTCCCACTTGTCTTCCTGGACATTGCCCAACGAAGCGGAAATACCACCCTGTGCCGCCACAGTATGCGAGCGGGTAGGGAAAACCTTGGAAAGCACGGCTGTCTTCAAACCGGCTTCAGAAAGCTGTAACGCGGCACGCATACCAGCACCACCCGCGCCGACGATCACCGCATCGAATTGACGTTTAGCGACATTCGCCATTACACACCCCACACCACTTTAACTGCGTAAACAAAGCTGCCGACCAACCACAGGATCGTGGCGACATGGAGCGCAAGGCGTAACCCCAATGGCTGGACGTAATCCATCCAGATATCACGGATACCAACCCAGGCATGCAATAGCAGGGCAATCACAGTAACCGTGGACAGCACACGCACCCAGGTAAGGGAGAACAGGGTTTGCCAGCCTTCATAGCTGGCTTGTGCGGCAAGAACCAGAAAAGCGACGAGGCCTACTGTGTAGACCAGCATGACCACGGCGGTAACACGCTGCAGCAGCCAGTCGCGTAGGCCGTAATGCGCGCCGATGACGTGACGGTTTACCACAGGACACCTCCGATAACAGCAGTAAGCACCAGGCTGACAACCATGACGGCCTTGGCAGTGGCACGGGCAGTGGACAATTCCAGACCCTTATGGACATCCAGGAGAAGGAAGCGGATACCCGCACAGGCGTGGTGCAGATAGGCCCATAACAGACCAAGCAATGCCAGCTTCACGATGGGATATGCAACAAATCCGCGGTAAGCATCGAACTCCGCTTCGCTGCTCAGCGAACCTGCCAGTAACCAGAACACGACCGGAATGGCCAAGAACATGAAAGCGCCGCTGACGCGATGCAGAATCGAGACAATGCCCGGTATCGGTAGCCTGATCTTGGGAAGATCCAAGTGTTTCGGCCGTGTTTTCTCCATGACGCATTTCCTTTTTTGTATTAATCCGACAGCACGGGTCCTACCGCACTGCCTTCCCGGAACGTATCTGTCCGGGTTAGGCAAAGCCTTTCGATTGTAGCAAATGACACCACGCTTACGACCGTGGCCAACGTTATATAAAAGGCCTTACCTTGATACCGTGACACTCAGACACGATAAACGTAGCGATCGGTACGGCAACGCAGCACCAACCACTCCACCGGCTCACCATCCAGGCTGCCAGCGGTTCTGGTCACTTCCAGGAGCGGGCTGTCCGCCTCTACCCCCAGTAACCGGGCTTCCTCGCGCCCAGCCATGCCCGCCCTGAACTGCGGCGGTGCAGAAATCACCCGCAAGCCAAACTCACGCCACCAAACCGTGCGCAGATTGCAATTGGCCTGCTTGATCCGGCGAGCGTCCAAACCTTCGAAGCGCTCTGCCGCAACAAAATTCTCGATCAGTGCAAATGGCTCACCCGCCACTCTCACCAACCGTTTTACTGCCATCAGGACCGCACCCCGCCGTAGTCCCAGCGCTGTCGCCGCCTCTTCTCCGGCATTGCTGCGCGCGCATGCCAGGAGCTCCAGAGAGGTGTCGAGAGGCCGCATCAAACCAGGCAGCTCGACGTGACCCCAATCATCGGCCACATCAGCAATGTAAGTGCCCATACCTTGGCGGCGCACTAGCACCCCCTCGGCAGCCAAGCGATCAAGCCCTTTGCGTACAGTTCCCTGGCTGACACCAAAGCGATCAGCCAGTTCAAACTCGCTGGGCAAGGCTTCGCCTGAATCCCATTCCCCCTGCTCTATCGCCAGCACAATACGATCCCGCACCTGGATGTACAGTGGCTGCCGCCCAGGCAACGGCCCCGGACCACGTGTAGGCGTACTGGACATATCAATCAAACCCATTAGTCTTTCGCTAATTCTGACCAGGCGACCTTTTAAAACCACCAGGCTAACGACTCAATTGACCCGCAGTAACAACAAAACAAACCTGCTGGCAGCTCAAGATTAGCTTGTGGCTATATTGTTTGCGCTTTATACGCCACCAAACAGCCAATGTCCAACCAAGTCTTATATAAGACATAAGATTTGCAGTGCAGCATGCGGAGTATAAATCGGGAATCCGGGTGATTTCACAGGTTTGAAGTGCTAGACTCCGCTAGATTGCTGTGTTGCGACATAGGCCGTTAACCCTGACCTCATGTCGGCCAGTTTCTCCTCCACCTTTCCGACTCCAGGAGCCCCACGATGAAGAAACCCGTTCGCGTTGCCGTTACCGGTGCAGCCGGCCAGATCGGTTACAGCCTCTTGTTCCGCATCGCCTCTGGCGAAATGCTTGGCAAAGACCAGCCCGTCATTCTGCAAATGCTCGAATTGCCGATGGAAAAAGCCCAGGCTGCCCTCAAAGGCGTGATGATGGAACTGGAAGACTGCGCCTTCCCCTTGCTGGCTGGCATGGTCGGTACCGACGACCCGGAAGTTGCTTTCAAAGATGCAGAAATCGCCCTGCTGGTTGGTGCGCGTCCTCGTGGACCAGGCATGGAGCGTAAAGACCTGCTGCTGGAAAACGCCAAGATCTTTACCGCTCAAGGCGCAGCACTGAACAAGGTTGCGAACCGTAACGTGAAGGTGCTAGTCGTCGGCAACCCTGCCAATACCAATGCCTACATTGCAATGAAGTCGGCGCCTAGTCTGCCTGCCAAGAACTTCACTGCCATGCTGCGCCTTGATCACAACCGCGCACTGAGCCAGCTGGCTGCCAAAGCCAATGTTGCTGTAGCCGATATCGAAAAGTTGGCTGTGTGGGGCAACCACAGCCCAACCATGTATCCAGACTACCGTTTCGCGGTCGTCAAAGGCGATGCGTTGAAGACCAAGATCAACGACGAAACCTGGAATAAGGACACGTTCATTCCCAAGGTTGCCAAACGTGGCGCCGCCATCATCGAAGCGCGCGGGCTGTCGTCTGCCGCATCAGCCGCCAATGCAGCGATCGACCATATCCGCGACTGGGTGCTGGGCACCAATGGCAAGTGGGTCACCATGGGCGTGCCGTCCGACGGTTCCTACGGCATTCCGGAAGGCGTGATGTACGGCGTACCGGTTACTTGCGCCAATGGCGAATACAAGCGTGTTGAAGGCCTGGAAGTCGATGCCTTCTCTCGCGAACGCATGGATTTCACACTGGCAGAGCTCGAGGAAGAGCGCGCCGGCGTGGCGCATCTGCTGGGCTAACTGTTCAGTCAGGCAAAAAGGGCGAACTTTGGTTCGCCCTTTTTCGTTTCTGGAATCACAGACAAGTACTTACCGAAATCCATACCCTATGAATATCCACTAGCCCAGCTTGGACACCCTAGCTGACACGCTATATTGATGGTACTTCCGATGGTGCATTAACTAAGTTGTCTGCCCTGTCCCTGCTCTACATGAAACGGCAGGCACATGACGCAGACCGGGCGGGCACAAGCATGCTGGTAAATCTGTTGAACAGATTGCTACTGTGGCAGAAGTTTGCATTGCTCGGCATGCTGGGCCTGCTTCTGGTTGGGCCGACGCTTTATCTGTACCTACATACCACCAATACAAGCGTGGATTTCTCGCTCACCGAGTTACAGGGTGTCAAACCCGGGTTGACTGCGTTGGACCTGCTTCAGCAGATTCAACAGCACCGCGGTCTCTCGGCTGCTGCGCTGGGGGCAAACCAACTGGACGAACAACGCCAAGCCAAACAGACTCAGGTCAACCAGACCTTTGCCATGCTCGAAGCGCAAATTCAGGCCGGTAATCCGCAAGCTTTAAATGAATTGAATAAACGTCGCAAGGAATGGCAAATACTGGCGGCAAACATCGAATCCCGGCAACTGTCCGTACCAGATAGCTACGAGTCGCATACCGCACTATGCCAACGTCTGCTGCTAACGATTGAACAGATTGCCGATGATTATGGCCTGTCGCTCGACCCGGATGCAGACGTCTACTATCTGATGCGTACCGTCTATTTCGATGCACCAATACTCAGTGAAGCCTTGGGTGAGAATCGTGCCAAAGGGGCTGGCTTACTTGCCATGCAGACAATCGACGCAAATGAACGCATCAAGATGCATGGCCTTGTGGCACAAGCGAGGGTTGCTCACCAGCAGATGACACGAACCGTCGGCAAAGCGCTACGCGCCAATCGGGATTTGTCTTCCCATCTGGACCAGCCACTCAAAAAAGCCAGCCAATATGCACAGGCGGCAATAACGCTGGGGCTGGACAAAGTCGCTGCGGCAGACAAACCCAATTATCCCACACCACCCTACATCGCCTTCTTTACAGAAGCCATCAATAGCCAGTTCCAGCTTGCAAGAACCGCTATGGAACAGCTCAATCGGCTGATCACAGCACGAATCAATGAACAACGCGATACGCGTAACAAATTGATTGGCGGTGTCGTACTGATCGCCATGCTGATAGCAGGTGTAGCCAGCATCCTGATGTGGAGCATCGTCAAACAACTGGGTGGTGAACCCAGCTACGCCGCCGAAATCAGCCAACGCATCGCGCAGGGCGACTTGACCGTACAGGTACAGCTTGCCGCCCGTGCTGACCACAATAGTCTGTTGGCAGCCATGAGTCATATGCAGCAAAAGCTGAACCAGATCGTGCAGGAGATCTACACCGCCGGAGACGTATTGGCATCGATGTCTGCCACCGTATCCTCCTCAGCCCACTCACTGAGCCGCACCACCGCCGACACAGCTGCAAGTGTCGAAGAAAGCGGTACTGCGATTGACGAGATGGCCGCCACCATGACCCAAGCTAGTGAGAACACCTATCTCACCGATAAGATCGCCAAACAGTCCTCAGCCGATGCGAGCCTGGGCCGTAAAGCCGTCAACCAGATGGTTACCGCTATGCATCACGTGGCCAAACAGATCGGCATGATCGACGACATCGCCTATCAGACCAATCTGCTGGCGCTGAATGCTGCCATTGAAGCAGCCCGGGCAGGCCAGGCCGGCAAAGGATTCGCCGTAGTGGCATACGAAGTACGCAAATTGGCGGAACGTTGCCAACATGCAGCAAAGGAAATCGGTGATCTGACCAGTAACGGCCTGCATCTTGCTGAAAACGCCGGTAATATGCTGGACCAGATCGCCCCATCCATCCAACGAACTGCTGAGCTCACCCAGGAAATTGCCAATACCGCACGCGAGCAGTGCAGCGGGCTTAGCCAGATCAGCCTCATGGTCAACCAGCTTTCCCACTCCAACCAGGGCAATGCCGCCTGTTCGGAAGAGCTGTCCGCAGCGGCCGAGCAGTTAAATGCGCAGGCAATACACTTACGTGAAGCAATCCGTTACTTTGTCGTGGCAGGCAACTCACCCACAAGACTTTGAACACATTCCAAGTAGCTAGATGATGATTTGTAATAAAGGCTTTTATATGTCGCTGAAAATTGTCGGTTCCACACTCCTATGGGGCTGGATAGCGCTTAGCCTCCCAGCCCATGCCATTAAACTTTGTCCGGCAAAGCCCACTGAAAACAGCGTGGCGCCCGATGCTTTGACTGTCCGCGAAACGACAAGATTGGGGCAGTTGCTAGGAGGAACTGCGTTAGGAGACATACAGGCCGACACGGCATTCAAGCAATACGCAGCCAAGGTAAACACCGGCTGGCAGACTTATAGCCGCCGAATCGGCACACCACTGACAAACTGGGCTGCCAACGAGCTGCACATAAAGCAAGGCGGTACAGTATTTTACCCATTTGCCGGTCCAGACCTGCCCTCTGTCATGGCCATGTTCCCTGATGCATCAAGATACGTTCTGATCTCGATTCAACCGGCATCAAATTACTTTGATCCTTTTACCTCTGACTCGGATGAGATGGCTAATCTCGTCAAGGAATTCGGTAACGCATGGACAAAATTTGGCGCACTGGGTTATTTCCGGACTCATGATCTGGACAAGGGAATCGCCGCCGACCGTAAAGTTAAACTGGGACCAAGCCTGATCCTGCCGGCCTTTGCGGTACGCCTGGGGTTTGATGTGCGCGCCATCAAGCCAATTTGTCTGGGTGCTGGGGACCTTGCGGTTCGCTACCTTGGCGACACCGAACAAAGGTGGGGGTCAGTCCGCATGGAGCTTCAAAAAGCAGGGCGTAACGTTATCGTGGACTACATTCAGCAAGATTTGTCTGACGAGGCATTGGCAAAGCAGCCCGAAACAACGGCTTTTATTGGATCTCTCGCCAAGTCGCCCACTCTATTGAAAGCCGCCTCGCATTTGCTGCAACAGCGCAATTTCTCCATCGTCCGTGAAGCCATCCTCAAACACGCCCCCTTGGTGGTTCAAGATGAAACCGGTCTTGAGTACAACGACCTGGCTGCAGTGTTCAATGTCAAACTCTACGGAAATTACATCAGCGCCCATAAGCTGTTCAAGACGATCAACAACGCATCTCTGGCCAAGGCCTATAGCGAAAGAGGTAATGAGGCAAAGCCTATCGACTTCAAGTTGGGGTATGAGAAGACCGCCGGGTCAGCCATTCAAATCGCAATCCGGAAATAGACCGTAGCAATGGGACGCTGGAGAATAATCCGCCATGGCTGTGGCGGTAATAAGCCTTATGTATTGCATCAACCTCGCCACCAGGCTGCAACTCATGACGGATCGGAAACAGGTTTCAAGCTTCACGGCATGAACCTGGCAACCAGAATCGTCATTGCACTGACCATGATGTCCCTTTTCATCGGCAATGCGCTTGCAGATGACTCGGCAACGTCCGGTATAAGCCGCTGCTTCAGTACGAGTGATCAGGTCCGGCTCTGCTACCAAGAACAGCTAATCGAGAATCACCCGTCGCCAATCCTCGTGTTCATCCCTGGCTGGACCATGCCGGCAAGCATCTGGTCGAAGCAGCTTTCCTTCTTTGCAGGCAAGCGCTCCACTATCGCATTTGATCCTCGCGGCCAAGGCTTGTCGGATGCGCCGCAATCAGGCTATTCACTCGAGCGACGGGTACAGGACATCGCCGAGCTATTGAACCAGTTTCCCGACCGCCATTTTGTGCTGGTCGGTTGGTCCTTGGGTGTGCTTGAGTCACTCGCCTACCTTCGGCAGGTCGGTCCAGACCGTATTGATGGCTTGATTCTCGTCGATAACTCGATTGGCGAAGGCACCGTAACGGCAGGTCGCAAAGGCAAAAGCCCGTTCTTCGAAGCTCTACGCAAAAACCGGGCGCAGACTATGCGTGCGTTCATTGCGGCTATGTTTCGCTCACCACCAGGCAGCGAGATAACGGGCAGCATTCTAGCCAGCGCCATGAAGACTTCGTTGGAGAATAGCCTTCGATTGCTGTCTTACCCCAAACCTCGCAGTTACTGGAACGATGTGCTGTATGAAGTCGCCCTACCCACCCTTTACCTGGTTACACCCAAGTGGCAACAGCAGGCAAACGGGCTGATAGCGCGGCATCCAAACGCAAAAGCCAAAATATTCCCTCACGCCAAACACGCACTCTTTTGGGATGATGCAGATCAGTTCAACCAGGCTGTTGAGGAGTTCGTCGCACCACTTTGAACTGGTTCCTACATACGTACATTTTCTGGCTGACTTTCACAGTCCCTTGCCGTATTGGCTTCAGTCGACGCAACAAACACCCGGGTCCCAGCCTCCCGCAACGCGGACGATAGATGCGCCGGCACCGACCTATCGGTAAACAGGCAATCCACCTGTGACAAGTGCCCCAACCGCACCAAGGCTTCGCGACTGAATTTGGTATGGTCCGCAACCATCCAGACTTGGCGTGACTGTTCGATGATAGTCTGCGCTACCCTGACTTCCTGATAGTCAAAATCGCGCAAGGTGCCATCGGACTCGATGCTCGATACGCCAATGATGCCGATATCAACCTTGAACTGACGGATAAAATCGACCGTCGCCTCCCCTACAACGCCACGGTCGCGCGGCCTGACCACGCCGCCAGCAACAATGACTTCGCAATCCGGATTGGCCGACAAGGTCATGGCCACATTCAGGTTGTTCGTCACCACATGAAGACCCCGATGACGCGCCAGCGCCCGTGCCACTGCTTCGGTTGTCGTACCGATATTGATGATTAGCGACCGGTCGTTGTCCAGTTCCTTCGCAACCAGCTCGGCAATACGTTGCTTGGCTTCGCTATTGAGCACCTGCCGCTGGGGGTACGCGATATTCTGCACGCTCGATGGCAAACCCACCCCACCATGGTAGCGGCACACCAGCTCCTGCTCTTCAAGCTGGCTGATATCGCGCCGGATCGTCTGCATGGTCACACCAAGCTGTGTTGCCAACAATTCCACTGATACAAACCCACGGTTGCGCACCAGTGCCAGTAGTTCCGTTTGCCTTGGGTTCACGCCCAAATCCTCGTCGTGGATACAAGAAAATCCGCCAGGCTGCGCCGCAAACCGTGACGACGTTCTAATTTGCGCGATATGTCACCTCTAATTCAAACCCCATTTCTTGCCGGCATCCTGGGTACCAAGTGCACCAGACACCAACAAGGCTCTGTTTTCAAAAAACAAACCCGGGACACTTGAGCGCGACCTCCTATCCACAGCAATGCCCCAGCACTGGGTCAAATACAACAAAACGAGGCATAACGAACACAAACGAATCTATTTGATAGCCACTTACGCTTCGCATTTAGTACATTGCCGAAAAATAAGCAGACAGCGATATGGTGAGTAATCAGCAGCGTATTGCGACAGGTCCACAAGGAGAGGCGCTTGCAAAGCAGTGAATTCGATGTCGTCGTCGTAGGGGGTGGCATAAATGGCGCCGGCATTGCCCGTGATCTGGCGGGGCGTGGCTTATCCGTATTGCTGTGCGAAAAGGACGACCTGGCGCGCCACACCTCCTCAGCCAGCACCAAGCTGATTCACGGCGGACTGCGGTACCTGGAATACTACGAGTTCGGCCTGGTACGCAAAGCCTTGCAAGAACGTGAGGTGCTGTTGCGTGCAGCGCCGCACATCATGTGGCCGCTGCGTTTTGTAATGCCGCACGACAGCCACCTTCGCCCAGCCTGGATGATCCGCATGGGTCTTTTCCTGTATGACCATCTCGCCCGCCGCGAGATTCTGCCAGGTTCGAATGGTATCGATCTGCGCAAACACCCCGCGGGGAAACCGCTGCGCCAGGATTTTGGCAGAGGCTTTGTCTATTCAGATGGCTGGGTGCAGGATGCACGGCTCGTCACCCTGTGTGCGATGGACGCACACGAACGCGGCGCCGTGGTCCAAACCCGTACCCGCTGCACCCACGCCGAGCGTACTGAAACACATTGGCAAATCAGCCTGCAACAAAGCCAGGGCGACAACCTTACCGTCAAGGCTCGCAGTCTTGTCAATGCAGCCGGCCCGTGGGTAGGCGACTTTCTGCGCGATGTGGTGCAGGTCCCGTCCAAACGCAAAGTCCGTTTGATCAAGGGCAGCCATATCGTGGTGAAGAAGCTGTACGACCACCAATATGCCTATATCTTCCAGAACCCCGACAAGCGCATCATCTTTGCCATTCCTTACGAGCAGGACTTCACGCTGATCGGTACCACCGATATCGAGTACCAAGGGCTGGCTGAACAGGTGGCAATAGATGCTGATGAAGTAACCTATCTGTGCAACATGGCCAGCCGTTACTTCACCCAGACCATCACCCCGGCTGATGTGGTATGGGATTACTCTGGCGTGAGGCCGCTGCTCGACGATGAAGCCGATCATGCCGCCAGCGTGACGCGCGATTACGACCTGACGCTGGACCAGACTGCAGCACCATTGCTGTCGGTGTTCGGCGGCAAGATCACCACCTTCCGTAAGCTCGCAGAAGAGGCTGCCGACCTCATACAGCAGCAACTGGGTAAAGGCAGCGGCGCATGGACGGCTTATGCCCCCCTGCCCGGTGGTGACATGCCGGCAGCGGACTTCGATGCTTTCCTCGCAAAGCTTCACCTCACCTACCCGTGGCTGCCCCAAGGTTTGACTGAACGCTGGGCGCGCAGCTACGGCACCCGTTGCACCAAGCTGCTGCACAATGCACAAACCTTGGCAGATTTGGGCAGCGAAGTGCTCCCAGGCCTGTATGAACGCGAAATTCGCTATCTCTGCGAACAGGAATGGGCCTGTACTGCCCAAGACATACTCTGGCGTCGTTCAAAACTGGGTCTTCACCTGCCGAACGACAGCGAACAGCGACTGGATGCCTGGCTGGCAACCCATGTTGCCAACACGACAGAAACGAATAAAACCGAACAAACCAGGGTGAGCTGATTCCGTAGTGGAAACGGGGCCCTTGGCTGCAGCACCAAAACAAGCAATAGAAACCCGGGACAGGGAGTGCTTGGTTGGACAATGGAGACAGACAACAATGCAGCTTCAACTGGACGGCGTCAGCAAAAGGCTGGGGGCGGAAACACATATCTACCCCCTCGACCTTAGCCTGCAAGCCGGCAAGATCAACGTGCTCCTGGGCCAGACCCGTGCCGGCAAAACCACTTTGATGCGTTTGATGGCTGGCCTGGACCAACCATCAAACGGTCGCGTAGTAGCAGATGGCGTGGATGTGACAGGCGTATCGGTACGTCGGCGCAACCTCGCCATGGTCTACCAGCAGTTCGTCAACTATCCGGCATTTACCGTATTCGAGAACATTGCATCCCCCTTGCGACTTGCTGGCAAGCTTGCTGAAGCGGAAATACGCAGCCGGGTCGAAGCTGTGGCAGAGAAACTGCATATCGCACATTTGCTCAAACGCCTGCCCGGGGAGCTCTCGGGCGGCCAACAGCAACGTACCGCCATGGCGCGTGCCTTGGTCAAACAAGCGCCGTTACTGCTGCTGGACGAACCGCTGGTCAACCTCGACTACAAGCTGCGTGAAGAGCTGCGTGCTGAACTGAAGGAGTTGTTCAGCAACAGCAATACCACTGTCGTCTATGCCACCACCGAGCCACAGGAAGCCTTGCTGCTGGGTGGGCATACCATCGTGCTCGACGCAGGCAGGCTGTTGCAGCAGGGGCCGACGCTGGAGGTCTTCCACCACCCAGCCAGCAAGCGGGTGGCAGAGGTATTCAGCGACCCACCGATGAACCTTATCCCCTCCACAGTACGTGGCGAACAACGGGCAGCACATCTACCGAGTGATATCGCCATTCCATTGGGTACCCATCTTCACGCCCTGGCAAGTGCTGACTACACCCTGGGCATACGGCCCAGTCATGTGCGTCTGCAGCCACACAGCCCCTCCGACTGCTCGTTGCCATGCGAAGTGGAGCTGGCCGAAATCAGCGGCTCAGACACCTATCTGCATACCCGCCACGGCAACATCAATCTGGTTGCACAGCTGACTGGCGTTCACGAATTGGCTCCTGGCAGCAATGTATCGCTGTATATCAATCCGGCCGAGGTATTCGCCTTCGACGCGCACGGCCAATTGGCCGGTTCGCCGCGCCGTAGCGCAGCCTAAGGAAATCGTATGGCAAGAATCGAACTGGCTGGTCTCGGCCATCGTTACCCGGGCAATGACGCCTACTCGCTGCAACCGCAAACCATGCATTGGGAAGACGGTGGGGCATATGCCCTGCTCGGCCCCTCCGGCTGCGGCAAGACCACATTGCTCAATATCATTTCCGGCCTGCTGGTGCCCAGCGAAGGCAAGGTATTGTTTGATGGTCGCGATGTGACCGACCTACCCACCGAACGCCGTAATATCGCCCAGGTTTTTCAGTTCCCTGTCATCTACGACACGATGACGGTGTTCGACAACCTGGCCTTCCCGCTGCGCAACCGAAAGCTTGGCGAGCGTGAAGTACGCAGCCGGGTACAGGAAATCGCCGAGATCCTCGACCTCAGCGCCGATTTGAAACGCCGCGCCAGCGGGCTTTCCGCTGAGGACAAACAACGTATTTCGCTGGGGCGTGGCCTCGTGCGCAAGGATGTGGCCGCAGTGCTGTTTGACGAGCCGCTCACAGTCATCGACCCACATGTGAAGTGGCTGCTGCGCCGCCAGCTCAAGCGTATTCACCACCAGCTCAAGCTATCGCTGATCTACGTCACCCACGACCAGATCGAAGCACTCACCTTTGCCGACCAGGTGGTGGTGATGTACCAGGGCCAGGTGGTGCAGATGGGTACGCCGCAGGACCTGTTCGAAACACCGGCGCATACATTCGTGGGCCACTTCATCGGAAGCCCAGGCATGAATCTGTTGCCGTGCGAGCTCAATGGCAGCTCCATCCGTGTCGCGGAACAAACCGTCGCAATCGATGATGCACTGGCCCGGCGGTTGGCACAGATAGGCAAACCGTTGATCCTGGGTGTGCGCCCCGAATTCATTCAATGCACCCCTGCCGGCGAAAAGAACGGTCTATCGGCTCAGGTCTTGCGTCTGGAAGACCTGGGTACCAGCAAACTCCTGACGGTGCGTTTGGGTGAACACCAGCTGAAAGTAAAGCTGGGCGAGCACACCAGTATCAACGCCGAACGCGTACAACTGGCGTTACAGCCGGAACGCACGATGTTCTATGCCGATGACCGGCGCGTGGCTTGAGGGAAGGTAACCATCCATGTTGAAAACCTATAACAACAAAGCCTGGTTACTGGTCCTGCCAGTTGTGCTATGCGTGGCTTTCTCGGCCATCATCCCCTTGATGACGGTAGTGAACTATTCGGTACAGGACATCCTCGGCCCGGACCAGAAGGTGTTTGTCGGCACCGAATGGTTTCAGCTGGTCATGCGCGACCCGGAACTGCATGCGGCATTGGGACGGCAGATACTGTTTTCCGCAGCAGTGCTGGCTATCCAGATTCCACTAGGCATTCTGCTGGCCTTGGCGCTGCCAGCCACGGGTTGGCGATCCTCTCTGGCATTGGTGTTGCTCGCCATGCCTTTGCTGATTCCACAGAACGTTGTCGGCACCATCTGGCAGATCTACGGTCGCGGTGACATTGGTCTTGCAGGGGCGGCGCTCAATAAACTGGGCGTGCACTACAACTACACCGGCAACTCGATGGATGCGTGGCTTACCGTGCTCATCATGGACGTATGGCACTGGACGCCCCTGATTGCCCTCCTCGCCTTTGCCGGCCTGCGCGCCATACCCGAAGCCTATTACCAGGCAGCCCGTATCGATGGCGCTTCCCGGTTTGCGGTGTTCCGTTTCATCCAGCTGCCCAAACTACGCGGCGTTTTGCTGATCGGCCTGCTGTTGCGGTTCATGGACAGCTTCATGATTTACACCGAACCCTTTGTGCTGACCGGTGGCGGGCCAGGCAATGCCACCACCTTCCTCAGCCAGTACCTTACGCAAAAGGCGGTCGGCCAGTTCGACCTTGGCCCGGCAGCCGCCTTCTCGCTGATCTACTTCCTTATCATCCTCTTGGCTTGCTTCGTGTTCTATAGCCTGTTGCAGAATGCGGGCGCTGCCGAGAAAGCGCAGTCCTGATCATGAAAAAACGCTCTTTCGGCCTGATCCTGTATCTGGTCTTCGCCATTCTGCCTATCTATTGGATGGTGAACATGTCTTTGAAGACCAACGAGGAGATCACCGGCGTTCTTACGCTTTGGCCGCAGCATCTTACCTTCGCCAACTTCCACACTATCCTGACCGACCCGGCCTGGTACGGTGGCTACATCAATTCACTGATCTATGTACTGATCAACACCGTACTGTCGGTCGCGGTGGCACTGCCCGCCGCCTATGCCTTCTCGCGCTACGAGTTCCTTGGCGACAAGCATCTCTTTTTCTGGCTGCTTACCAATCGCATGTCGCCCCCGGCCGTGTTCCTGCTGCCCTTCTTCCAGCTGTATTCCAGCATCAACCTCTTCGATACCCATGTCGCCGTCGCTTTGGCGCATATGTTGTTCAACGTGCCGCTGGCGGTTTGGATATTGGAAGGCTTCATGTCTGGCATTCCACGTGAAATCGACGAGACGGCATACATAGACGGCTACAGCTTCCCGCGTTTCTTCATCCGCATCTTCATCCCACTCATCGGAGCTGGCATCGGCGTCACCGCCTTCTTCTGTTTCATGTTCAGCTGGGTGGAATTGTTGCTGGCCCGTACTTTGACATCCGTCGAGGCCAAACCCATCGTCGCGATCATGACCCGTACGGTCTCTGCTGCCGGCATGGATTGGGGGGTGCTGGCCGCAGCCGGTGTGCTGACCATCGTCCCCGGTGCATTGGTGATTTACTTCGTCCGCAATTACATCGCGAAGGGTTTCGCGATGGGCCGCGTCTAACAGCAAGGAGCACGCAATGGAATCTTTGGCATGGATGGCCTGGACCACTCCGGTAGCCGTCTTCTTTAGCTGTATCGCGCTGATGCTGGTGGGTATGACGATCTGGCAGGTCAAATCCCCCAGCATTGCCAGGCGTGGCTTTCTGCCGCTGATCACAACACGCGGCGACCGGCTCTTCCTTGGCTTGTTGAGCGCGGCGTATATCAACTTGGCCTGGACCGGGTTTACCCATTTAAGCCAGTGGTTTGCTGCGGGTATTGCGTTTGTTTGGTTGCTTGTCGTGATGCGCTGGGGCTGAGAACCCACACACGATCTTACTGTGCAGCCGTGATCAGGGCTCATGTGCTGCTCGAAATCCTCATGTACCCAAGTACATTCCGGTTTCTGTGCTGCGCTTCACCCTGCTGACGGCTGCTCGCTACAGATCGTGAACAGGTTCCAGGTACTTAATGCTCCTTGTAAGTCGCGACGCCACGAGCATCCCCCAGACGCACATCGAATCGACACAGCCCCGGACGCAGCCTTCCAACCGGGTGCTGATTTACACCGAAGGTATGGTCACACTAATAAGGAGACACCCGTGGTCAAAAAACTGGTAGTGGCAATCGCCTGCGCCTTCGCAGCACCGATCGCCTTCGCCGGCCCCGCCGAAGCGCAAAAATGGATCGACAGCGAATTCCAGCCGAGCACGCTATCGAAACAGCAACAGCTGGATGAATTGAAGTGGTTCATCGCTGCGGCAGACAAGCTCAAGAAGGCGGGCATCAATGAGATCAACGTGGTGTCGGAAACCATCGATACCCATGTGTACGAATCCAAGACCCTCGCGAAAGCCTTCACCGAAATCACCGGCATCAAGGTCAACCACGATCTGATCCAGGAAGGTGACGTGGTTGAAAAACTGCAGACGCAGATGCAATCGGGCAAGAACATCTACGATGGCTGGATTTCCGATTCAGACCTGATCGGTACCCACTTCCGCTATGGCCAGATCATCCCGCTGACCGACTTCATGGCCGGTGAAGGCAAGGAGTTCACCAGCCCTACCCTGGATTTGAAAGACTTCATCGGCCTGAAGTTCACCACAGGGCCTGACGACAAGCTTTACCAGCTGCCCGACCAGCAATTCGCCAATCTGTACTGGTTCCGCGCCGACTGGTTTGAACGCCCCGACCTGAAAAAGAAGTTCAAGGACAAATACGGTTACGAGCTGGGTGTGCCGGTGAACTGGTCCGCCTATGAAGACATCGCCAACTTCTTCACCAACGATGTAAAAAATATCGACGGTGTGAAGGTCTACGGCCACCTCGATTACGGCAAGAAAGACCCATCGCTGGGCTGGCGCTTTACCGATGCGTGGCTGTCCATGGCCGGTACTGCAGACAAGGGTATTCCTAATGGTCTGCCGGTCGATGAATGGGGTATCCGCGTTGCGGCGGACAAATGTACGCCGGTTGGCGCTTCCGTCAGCCGGGGTGGTGCTACCAACAGTGCACCCGCGGTCTACGCTCTGACCAAGTACATCGACTGGATGAAAGCCTACGCCCCACCGCAGGCGCTGGGCATGACGTTCTCTGAAGCCGGCCCGGTGCCCGCCCAGGGCAATATTGCGCAGCAGGTGTTCTGGTACACCGCCTTTACCGCTTCCATGAATAAGCCCGGCCTGCCCGTCGTGAACAAGGATGGCACACCTAAGTGGCGTATGGCCCCCGGCCCGCATGGCGCTTATTGGAAGGATGGCATGCAGAACGGCTACCAGGACGTAGGCAGCTGGACCTTCTTCAAGTCCACGCCGCTGCCACGCCGCCAGGCTGCCTGGCTATATGCCCAGTTCGTCACAGCCAAGACCACCTCGCTGAAGAAGACGCTGGTCGGCCTCACACCGATCCGTGAATCGGATATCCAAAGCAAGGCAATGACAGACCTGGCGCCCAAACTAGGCGGCCTCGTTGAGTTCTACCGCAGTCCCGCCCGCGTCGCCTGGACGCCAACCGGCAACAACGTGCCCGACTACCCCAAGCTCGCCCAACTTTGGTGGAAGAACGTCGCCACCGCAGTCGCCGGCGAGAAAACCCCACAGGCTGCCATGGATAACCTTGCCAAGGAAATGGACGCTGTTATGGCGAGGCTGCAACGTGCAGGCATGAGCAAATGCGCACCGAAGCTCAACCCGGAAGGTGATCCGGCACAATGGGTAGGCAAAGGCGGCGCGCCCTGGGCCAAGCTGGCCAATGAAAAGCCCAAGGGTGAGACTGTGCCTTACGACCAGCTCTTGAAAGCTTGGAAAGAGGGTCGGGTGAAATAAACACACTGCCGGGTTGTGCAGGCCATCAACCCGGCAACAATCCCGACATCCCCGGTCAACCGGGCGCCTTGCCTGTCTGACTCTCCGCGCTGCATGGCAGCGGCAGCATTAAGGATGACTGTATGTCTTATATCCTCGCCCTGGACCAGGGCACAACCAGTTCCCGCGCCATCGTCTTCGACCGCCAGGGGCATGCCGTTGCCAAAGCGCAGCAGGAATTCCGCCAGATATTCCCGAACTCGGGCTGGGTAGAGCACGACCCATTTGATTTATGGCGCAGTCAACTCGCCACCGCGCGGGAAGCCCTGCAGTTGGCGGGCATCGCCGCCACCCAGCTCGCGGGTCTCGGTATCACCAACCAACGCGAAACCACCATACTGTGGCACCGTAAGACAGGTCAGCCACTGGCCAATGCCATCGTCTGGCAGGACCGCCGCACCGCCGGCATGTGCGAAGCATTGGAAGCCGCTGGGCATGCTGCGCTGATACGCGAGCGTACCGGCCTTGTGATCGACTCCTATTTTTCGGGCACCAAGCTGGCGTGGCTGCTCGACCAGATACCTGGCGCACGCCAACAAGCCGAGGCGGGCGAGCTGGCTTTCGGAACCGTCGACAGCTGGCTGATCTGGCAGCTCACCGGCGGGCGTTTGCATATCACCGATGTGAGCAATGCCTCGCGCACAATGCTGTTCGACATCCATCGCCGTTGCTGGGATACGGACATCCTGTCTGTATTGAATATCCCGGCAAGCCTGCTGCCGGAAGTACAGGCTTCCAGTGGCCGTTTTGGCCTGGCCGACGCCGACATGCTGGGTGCACCGGTAATGATCGCCGGAATCGCCGGCGACCAGCAGGCGGCGCTATTCGGCCAAGCCTGCCACCAGCCAGGCATGGCAAAGAATACATATGGCACCGGTTGCTTCATGCTGTTGCAGACTGGGGGCATTGCACGCCAATCGGAACACGGTTTATTGACGACCATTGCCGCACAAGGCGACGGGCAACCACGGTTTGCCCTGGAAGGCAGCGTATTCGTGGGCGGTGCAGTGGTGCAGTGGCTGAGAGATGGCCTGGGCATGCTGTCATCCTCCCAAGCCGTCGAACCCCTGGCTGCATCGGTACCCGACAGTGGCGGCGTAATTTTCGTACCCGCCTTCAACGGATTGGGTGCACCACACTGGGACCCCCATGCCCGTGGCGGGTTACTGGGTTTGTCACGTGGTACAACCCAGGCCCATATCGCACGGGCAGCGCTCGAAGGCATCGCATTCCAATCGGCCGACCTGCTCGAAGCCATGCAGGCCGACGCGGAAGCACCGCTAACCGAATTACGAGTCGATGGTGGTGCAGCAGCCAACAACCTGCTGTTACAGGTACAGGCCGACTTACTTGGCGTGCCAGTCGTGCGGCCCAAGGTATTGGAAACCACCGCCTTGGGCGCCGCTCAGCTGGCAGGGCTCGCTACCGGTGTTTACAGCGATATAGCTGAGTTGGAGCGCTGTTGGCAGATGGACCATGTCTTTGAACCACGTATCAGCCGCGATGAAGCTGAAACCCGCCGTGAGCGCTGGCGGAGTGCGGTAGGGCGTGTTCAACGCTGGCAAGGTTAGGAATCTGCTCACGACCTTGCTGCGCAACCGTGATCAGGGCTCATGTGCTGCTCGAAATCCTCATGTACCAAAGTACATTCCGGTTTCTGCGCTGCTCTGCACCCTGCTGACGGTCGCTCGCGACAGATCGTGAGCAGATTCCAAGAACCAATTCAAAGTCTGTTGTGCGTCGGCGATACGGCGTTGAAAACAACCTCGGAATGCTCATTTACCACTTGTAAACTCCGCTTCCTCGGTTGTTTTCGCCTTGTCTCGCCTTAGCTCACGAGACTTTGAAGGGGTTCTTGGAACCTGTTCATGACAACTGGCAAAAGGGTTTCAACCTCGACTCCCCGTGCCACGTAAAGAATGTAGTAAAAATTCATCCGCTACATATTTCGGGCCAAGTATGTCCATTTCGATTAGGATGCGGCCGGTTCAAATTTTGGCCGGTGGTTCCTACAGGTCTTGTGCCTGTATCGCCGCCGCTCTGGAGTAAAGCGTGACCCAACAACACGTCCCCGCCCTCGTAATCGGCAACTGGAAAATGAATGGTTCCCTCGCAACCAATGCCGCGTTGCTGGAATCATTACGCGGCGATATCGCAAGCTTTGGCAATGTCCATGTCAGTGTCTGCCCTCCCTTTCCTTACCTGGCCCAAAGCGCAGCGTTGCTCGCAAAAAGTCCTATCAGCTGTACTGCGCAAAACCTTTGCCATGAAGCAATAGGCGCGTATACCGGCGAAGTGTCGGCCAGCATGTTGGCCGATATCGGTTGCCGCTATGTACTGGCCGGGCATTCTGAACGCCGCGGCTTGTTTGGCGACAGCAGCGAACGTGTCGCCGCCAAGACCCGCCAAGCGCTCAATGCCGGCCTCATTCCTATAGTCTGCGTGGGCGAAACCCTGGCTCAGCGCGAAATTGGCCTGACTGAAGCGACACTGGCTGCACAGCTGCTGCCGACACTGGCTGGTCTTTCAGCTTCCGACCTGGAAAAACTGATATTGGCTTACGAGCCGGTTTGGGCGATTGGTACAGGCCATGTAGCCACCGCCGAGCAGATCACCACTGTATTGCATTATTTACGCAAACTGGTTGCCGACAAGACCGGCGCAACCAAAGTCGCTCAAAGCATGCGCATCTTGTATGGCGGCAGCGTCAACGCTGCGAATGCCAGCTGGTTGGCTGATCTGCCGGAAGTTTCCGGTGTATTGGTCGGTGGTGCATCACTCAAAGCCGAAGATTTCAGCGAAATCTGCCGCAGTTTTGGCCAGCGCTAGGTGTTTAGTCCCACAGTGTGCTGGAACGGATCAATCCTGAAGCATTGTGGTTCGGTTGCCCAGATATTGTCGATGTATTCATAGGGAGTGAAACCCTTCAAGGTCTTCAAGCGACGAGCAAAGTTGTACGCCATCAGGAACGTCTGCAAATGGGATTTCTGCTAATCATGCAATTGATAGTGGTAATGCTTGACCGTCGCCTCCTTGATCGTCCGATTCATGCGTTCGACCTGCCCATTGGTCCAAGGATGGCAGACCTTGGTGGGATTTTCCCCCACGTTTTGGAGACTTCCGAGTTGTCCATCTGCGTCACTCACGTTGGAGCCAATCCAGGGTCTGGCAAAGCATCTTCGAAACCTTAGCTCAAGGGGGCGAACAACGAATACGCCATGATCGAACCCACCATTGTGTGAGCCCATTAGCACAGGACAATCAAATCAATTTGCAAGCTATTCATAACTCAGCTTCGCTTGTTGGTAAGCTGTAGAAGTTCAGATTTGATCTGGCAGTCGCCCGTTTTGAGGATACCCGATTGTCAGATCATTGTTGTCTAGTTTCTGCATGCTGCTATTCCTTCAACTTGCCATGTCGTTTCGTTGAGTAACGGTCTGTTGCTTCGCACATATTCCCTTGAACTTAATGAGGATCATAAGCACCTCTACCGTCCCAATTGAGATGTCATTCCGGTATTTACAACCACCACTGACCCGCTCCTATTTAAAGGCTTAATGTTTGCATGCTTTCATCCTTCAACTTGAAGCAGCGTGCTATTGCTCGACAGCTTGTTTCTTCATGCATCGCTGATAGACCGCTAGTAGATCCCAGTAACTCCGCATCGACACCGTGTAAAGGGGATTCGGTCTCCGGCATTCCCGGTATATGCGTATATTTTTTCCACCACTGACCATCAGAACCTCAAAGGTATTTAGTTTCATCAAGAACAACGGGCTGGAGACATACCGCTTAATGGCGCCCCGACAGACATGAACAAGTACCACTGCTTGCAATATGAAATGCCCGCATGGCTTTTCTCGCTTTCCATATGGGCCGTTTGAGGAATCGGTCTTTGGTGCATTCCCTGTGCCCGTTGGGGAGGATCCACCATGGTCATCACCAAAGAGTGAGGGCGAAATCCGCCATTGACCTGCACAACTTCTTGGACGTTGAGTACCTGCATGAGTCAAATCCACCCCGGCGCTCAATGGTTGTCATTACCAAGGGTTAGTTGCTGTGTTGCCGTACGTTCAAGCCCGTATGCGTGCAGTACTTCAAGCATCCAATTGACCGGGATCAGTCGTCTTAACCCAGTCACATTTTCTCCTCCACTGACTTGTGCAATAGCTGCGGCACTTAAGGGCACCTCGAAAAACCCTCCGCCCATGGCATGATTCCGACATCCAAAAGTCAGCCCTCCAATCATGATCAAATCCAGTCTGTTTGCCAGTGAAGAACGTGAAGCCAAGCTTGATCAGCTGGCCGATGCACTGAAGGTTCTGGGGACCCATGTCGATTTTGCCGCACTGGCGGCAGACATTGACCGAGCAGCGCCTCGACCCAGCCGCGCCCGCGGCGGCCGGCCACCGTTTCCGACGGAATTGATGGTT